>CAMVMK010000006.1 GCA_947168585.1 uncultured Fretibacterium sp. | reverse complement strand
GGCACTTTCATAAACAAAGAATTTTTTACCTAAAAATCATTTTGAGCCATTACCCTCACCCCTCACCTCTCACCCCTAACTTTTAATTTTTATTATGAAATCGGATGTTATTTTTTAAGTGCTTTGAGTATAAAATAAATCTCAAGAAGTTATTGAAGTTTAAGAAAAATATTTTTGCCACAACATTTGCCACAACAAAAACATTCAAATTTTTTAGTAATCACAATTCTTTTCAGATATAAAATTCAAAATGAAAATCGCAGACAAAATTTTAAGAGCATAAAAAATTTTTTCTTACGTTTTTATATTAAAGAATGAGGAGTGAAAAAATTTCCTAATTCCAAACCCCTCATTTCTCACTATTTTATTTCGGCGCAGGAACTATGAAATTTTCTGCATTTCCAGCGAGAGCCGGAAGATTTATCATAATATCTTTGCTGAATTGAAATTTGCACAGATTATCAATTTCAATTTCTTTAGTGATAGTCTTGATTATATCGCCGTCCTCGTTGAAAATTTCTGCTTTAATTACAAATTTCGGGCCTACAACTTTTTTAACGTCTCTTTCTCGCGGCATTAACTCAGAAATTTTGCTGTCGTCCACGCTGACATTAACCTGTTCGAGGGCTTTGAACTCTCCTAAAGTTTTATTGTCGAGAAAGATTTGATGTTCGCGTCCGATATAGAAAAGCCAAACGCCGAGAGCTATTAACGCCGCTAATACAACAAGACGCTGAAACCAGCGCATTAAAAATTTTAAGAAAGCTATAAACATTAATTTTCGCCTCCTCTAAGACTTCTGCGGGCGGCTTCGCGTTCTCTGTTGCGTTTCCAAGCGTGAAGAACAAGAGCTATTGCAATTATTCCGTAAGATACAAAAACTCTGAAATATTCGCCGATCTGTGCTTCACCGATTAAGTTTTTGCCCGCCATAGGAGCAACTATAAACATCAAGTGGAACAAAATAACGCCTACAAAAACATTAGTGATACTTGCTTTTGAGACGCTTGCACCGCCGATTAACAAAGCCGCTATCGAGAACATTCCGGCCTGGTCATGACTGTTGTAAGTGTTGAGAGTTCCCATATTTTGCAAATAAATTATCTGCCCGTAACATGCTAAAACTGTCGAAATTACTATTGCAATAATTCGCGTTCTGTTTACTGGTATTCCGGCACTGTCAGCAACGCTTTGATTTTGTCCTATTGCGCGCATATCCTGACCCAATTTAGTTTTTCTAAACCAAACTATAAATAAACAGAATAAGCCGATTATTACAAAAGTTGCAAGCGGCAGTCTAATTGCTCCGTCAAAGAAAGGAAGCTGAACTAAGATAAACGAGCCTGCTCCGTTGATGTTCAAAAATTGTTTCGCGCCTTCAGGATTTGTAATAACAGTCGGGATTAAGTTATCTAAAACCGCTCTAATTCCTGAAAGACTTACGGCATTTCTTACACCGTAACCGCGCGACAATAATAAAGCAGGATTAGTAATTGGAATAATCCAGCCCATTAAATACAAAACTGTCATTTGGTAAACGCCGTTAATGAAAAATCCTAAAATATAAGACGTTACCATTTCGCGGCCTTTAGCGCGGTTTAATATCATTCCGCAGAAAATCCCTAAGACTATCGCAATCGGCGTTCCGATTAAACACGCTAAAACCATTCCGGGAATGCCGACAATGCCCCAGTCGCAGATAAATATTAAACCAATCTGACCGGCCATAGCCCCTAAAACCATTCCGAAGTTTAAGCCCATTCCGGCCATTATTGGGATTAAAAGCGAGAGAATTAAAAATGAATTTCTACCAATTCTCGTCAGTAATTCCTGAACTAAATAACTTGCTGAAAATCCGCTCAGAGGTATTGCAAACGCTGAAATTATTATAAATACCGCAGGGACAGCATGACCCGCAATAATGTCAAAAAGTTTTCTTATCATGATTTAAGCACGCACCTTTCTTGTCAGAGCGTATAAAATCATACCGTTACTGACGATTAGTCTTATAACTTCCGACATATCCGTCTGAAACATACTGTTAAAAACTGTAGGAGTCATCGTTAAAATTCCCTGAAATAAAAATGTTCCTACTACAACATTTAAGATTGTAGCTTTGTTGACGCTCGCTCCGCCTAATAAAATCGAAGCAACCGCAGGCAGTGCCATATAAAACGGCCCCATATAAAGCTGAATAAATCCAAAACTTTGTTCATAAACTATAATTCCTATTGCACCTAAAACCGTCGACATTACAACGGATATAGTTCTCATTTTATCGACATTAACGCCGGAAGCACGTGCAAATTCAGGGTTAGAGCCTACTGCTGTCATTGCTGTACCTGTTTTAGTTCTCATGAAGAGCCATACTAAACACGCCATTACAGCAAAGAAAATTAACATTCCCGTTGGAATTGCCAAATTTACATCAATAACTTTGCCGTTTACTGTAAATTCATGCTGAAAATCAAGCGCGAGCCAATCATTTAAGACATGAAGCCAATAGCCTTCAACGCTTACAGTTGTTCTGAGGCCGCGCCCCGCGTATCCCCATACCATTGTAGGGTGTTTGTAGGGCAATAAAAGCCAAGCTATGCACATAAACGAAACTGAAGAAAAGCCGACATAAGTAGCTATCATCATTTCGTCGCCTTTAACGCGGTTTAATAATTTACCGTAAAACCACCCTAACACAGCCGCTATAGGAATTGCAATTATTAAAGCCGACGCAAATCCTAAGGGTTCGCGGTAAGTCTGCAAAAATTCTTGAGTAAGCCACGAAATTTTATATTGCGAGCCTAACTGCGCAAGTTTTTCTAAAATTTCCGTGTTGAGTTCTATTGATAAAGTTGCGCCCAAAAGTCCGGCTATAATCCCAAGCGGCAAGCCGAAATTTAATCCGCACCCTGCTTGTACCATTGGTATCATAGCTAAAACCATAACGCCGTTCATACCAAATCTTACGATTGTATTATTAAACGATGTAAAAACATTAACACCTACAAACGGCGCAGTTATAAACAACGCAAGCAAAAATAACGCGATTATAATTCGAGGCCAGCCGACGTTTTTAATAAAATTTTTAATCATGTTTTTGAGCCTCCTGTCTTATTCTGTAGCTGCTGAGGCAGCGCGCATTTTTTCGCCCATCATCAGCATACCAAATTCTTCGGCAGGTCTTGAAGCTGGTAAAATTCCGGCGATTTTGCCTTCGTCGACAATAGCAACTCTATCGCAGACGCTTCTTAACTCTTCAAGTTCCGAACTTGTAACAATAATTGTTGTTCCGTTCTCTTTGTTATATTGTTTAAGAGTGTCAAGGACTAAAGTTTTTGCACCTATATCAATGCCGCGTGTAGGTTCGCAGATTAGTAAAATATCCGGCCTTAATACAAATGCTTTAGCTAAACAAACTTTCTGCTGATTTCCGCCCGAAAGTTCTCCGGCTTTCTGTTTAGGGCCTGTGCATTTAATTTCAAGGGCTTCAATAAATTTTTTAGTCTCGTTTGCCATTGCAAGTTCATTTCTCATTTGGAAAATAAAAGGTATTCCGAATAAAAATCTTCCCTGCGTCTGCATGGCCGTGAATGTTATGTTCCAATCTAAAGGCTCATCGAGTAATAATCCAACGCCGCGGCGGTCTTCAGATACAAATGCCATTTTTCTGTTTAATGCCGCTCGGGGTTTGTTGAGAGCTAATTTTTTCCCGAAGAGTTTAACTTTTCCGCCAGCAGGATAAAGCCCCATTATTCCGTTTGGTATTCCTAATTTACCATGACCGGCCAAGCCGCCGATGCCGAAAATTTCGCCTTTCTGAACTTCAAAAGATACATCCCTTACTGTTTCGCCTGGCATATCCACCCATAAATGTTCAACTCTTAAAGCAGGCTTTTTCTTTTTCTTCTTTTTGAGCATTTTTGTTTCAACGTCATCACCGGCAGGAGCAACGCCTAAAGTCTCATCAACATTGACTTCTTCAACGGGATTTTCGGGAATTTCAACAGGCTCTTCTTTTCGTAAACTCTCGCGGCCTACCATTAAAGTTGCAATTTGGCGGGTCGTTAAATTTTCCGCGCTCTCGTCCGTGATTAATTTTCCGTCTCTCAATACTAAAATTCTGTCGCAAAGTTCTTTAACTTCGCTAAGTCTATGCGAGATAAAAACTATCGCAATTCCGGACTTTGCTAATTTTTTGAGTGCAATTAACAAAATTTCGGCTTCCTGCTCAGTCAATACTGCTGTAGGTTCGTCCAAAAATAATAATCTTGTATTTTTTCTGTCGATTTCGCGTGCAATTTCAATAAACTGCTTATAACCTACGGGCATTTCGTTAATAAGCATATCGGGGCTTATATGAACGCCGAGAGTGCTTATAGCTGCTGAAGCGCGCTGTCTCATAGCGTCTCTATCAAGAGTTGAAACTCTGTCGCTGAAAACGTAACTCATTAAAGACCCGTTCAAAACTTCGCGGTTTAACAAAATATTTTCAGTTGCCGTAAATCCCGGAATTAAAGAAAATTCCTGATGTACCATTCCTATACCTGCGGCCAGAGCCTGATTAGGCGAATTAAAATTAACTTTTTTGCCGTCAAGATACAAATTTCCCTCATGGCCGCCTGTAGAATTTATTACGGGCATACCAAATAAAATATTAAGCAGCGTAGATTTTCCTGCTCCGTTTTCGCCGACAAGACCGATAATTTCGCCGGAATTAATCTCAAAAGAAATTTCAGATAAAACTCTGTTGCCGTAATATTCTTTACCGATATTTTCAAGCCGCAGCAACGGCGTGTTAATGCTGTCTGGCAAAACTAAATCACCTTTCTTTCAAATTAAATATTAAAATTAAAAATCCCTCATTCCTTAAATTTTTTCTAAGGACGAGGGCTTTTTATTGAGAAATTAAGAATAGTGAGCAAAGAATGTTTTTTCACTCCTCACTCCCCTGTCTGCCTGTCTACCGACACCTGTCTGCGCAGGCAGAGGTAGGCCGACAGGCAGGCATAACCCCTAACCCCTCACTATTTTGCGGGTGTCATGCGGATTTTGAAATATTTTTCAGGGATTTCAACGTCAGCAAGTCCGAGATAGTCGCCGCCTAAGACGTAAGTATCTTGACGAAGCAAAATAAAATGTCCGTTCTTAACGCCTGTTGAAGCCTCGATGAAGTAACTTGCTCCCCATTTTGCGCCCGGGCAGAACTCATCATAAGCCGCTCTCATGTCTTTAAGAGCCCTTGCAGAGCCTATATATTTAGCTTTGTTTTCTAATGCTCCGTTTTCGACTGCGCGTTTTCCGAATTCAGCAAGAGCCGCCGTAGTTGTGTAGCCCCATGAATAAGCCCATGTTCCCATACGGTTGCCGCCGCCTGCTTTTACAACAGCGTCTTCAACTTTCTTTAAGATTGCAGGCCAGTCACCCTGTTCTTTCGAGAGGTCAATTCCTAAAGCTCCGGGATAACCCATTAAAGGCGAGGGCAAGTCAGCCTCAACAAAATAGCCGCCAAGAGCAGCGATCTGCTTTAATAAAGGTTCTGTTTCGCCGTCATTTGTGCAGAAGAAAGCAGCATCTTTGCCGTATTTTTCAATCCACGCGGGAACATTCTCAAGAATATACTGCTGAGCACCGGCCATTCCTACATCGCTCGTAGGGTCGGGAGCGGTCTCGAAGACGAATTTAAGCCCTAAATCTTTGCAGGCTTCTTCCATGATAGCGCGTCTAAGTCCGAGTGTTTCGTAACTCATGTGGCGCGGGAAAGAAATATGAACGAAAGTTTTTGCGCCCATTTTCTTAGCACCGAGCGGAATAGTATAACCGCGTCCGATATGGTCGGTATGTGTAGCAATGTCAGCGGCTTCGGAAATTACGCCGGGGTCTTCGTGAGGTTCGCCCGCAAGCAAAATAATATCGCTGCGTCTTTCGCGTACTCTTCTGAATGCTTCAGCAGTTCCCGGGACGGCCTGATTTACAACGATAACTTTCATTTTAGGATCGTCAGCGAGCCCCAAAATTTGGCTGATTGTAGTTTCCTGCTCAGACGGGAAATTATCCGGGTAAGTGATGTGGGTGATCATTCCGCCGTTAGCTGTGTCGCCGTACATTTTAATCATTAACTCAGCTCCGCGAAGATCGTCTTCACTCTGCGAGACTGTTCCGGTAACGATACCGATGTGGAAGTCTGCTTCTTTCTTCGTAGCTTCGGCTACAGCTTCTTTCACGCCCTCTTTAACTGCGTCCTTTACAGCGTCTTTGAGTGCGCCTTTAAGTTCGTCAGTTGTAGGAAGTCCTGCGGCAAATGCTGAACCTGCGAACAAAGCCAACACAAGCATAGCTAAAAATGCGGTTTTGAATTTCAAAATAAAATCCTCCTTTGAAAAATTAAAATATGAATTGAAATCGCATTTTATTATATCAGCTTATGAAAAACATTCCTTATTTACGTGATATAATAAAAACATTGCTCCGACGAGGAAGAGCAAACGTTTACGGCACAAGTTGCCGAAGTGGGGGTAATCACATCGGGCTTATGCCTTTAGTGAGAAAGTAAATAAAGAATTAACTGTAACAACATTTCTATTACTGTCGCGTACGCGCCTGCCAGGGCAACGTAATGCGACAATTTTATTATGAAGTCAAGAAGTTTCATCATCACCATTCACCTCCTTCCTTATTCAGGCTGAGAGGGAATCCCCAAAGCATTCCCGCTCAAACTGAACGGGATACCTCGTCTAAAAGTATTGTATCATGAAAAAACATTCCTCACTCCTCACCCCTCACCCTTAATCGTGTTATAATCGCGGCGGCTAAAATTTGAAAGAGGAGTTAAAAATTTAGTTCTATGAAGCAATTTATCATCGTTACGGGAATGAGCGGAGCAGGAAAGACAATGACGTTAAAAGTTCTTGAAGATTTCGGCTTCATTACTGTAGATAATCTTCCGCCTGCACTTTTACCGCAGCTTTTCAAACTTATATCCGAACGTCCGGAGGCTTCTAAACAGCGCGGAGTTGTAGCTACTGTTGATATTCGCAACGTCAGCAAAAATTTCGTGAAAGTCATTGACGAAACTTCAAAGGCTTGGCCGGGCGGAGTTGTGAAAGTTTTATTTTTGACGGCTTCGGACGAAGAATTATTAAGACGCTACGAAAGAACGAGGCGCGTTCACCCCTTAAGTCATGGACGTTCAACTCTCGAAGGAATTTTGACGGAACGCGAGTTATTGGCTCCTGTCTTAGACCGTGCTGATATTATTATAGATACTTCATTAATGGATCTTCATCAGCATAGAGAAAGGCTCGTTAAAGAATTTTTCAATCAAAACGACGATGGAGGAATTTCGATTTTAATCAGCTCTTTCGGCTATAAATACGGAGTGCCTCAAGACAGCAGTTTTATAATGGATGTCCGCTGCCTGCCCAATCCTTTTTACGTTGACGAATTAAAAGAATTAACGGGACAGGACGAGCCAGTGAAAGAATTTTTATTAAAATTTCCTGAAACTCATAAATGCCTCGAACTTACGAAAAATTTTCTTGATTTCTTTATCCCTCAGTTTCTTAATAATGTAAGAAGTCAGCTTCATATTTCCGTAGGCTGTACGGGAGGCCGTCATAGGAGCGTTGCTATGGCTGAATGGCTCGGAGAAATTTACTCTAAAATTTACAGCGGTGTCTGCGTAATTCATAGAGACAAGGGGCACGGTCATCAATAATGAATTTTGTATTAGGAGTCTTAACGACTTTAATAATTTTATTTTTGTTCGGACGGATTAAAATTTTCTCCGGCAAACCTGTAATTGAAAGAGCAATTTCAAAAAGACTTTCTAACGGTCCTTATATCGTAGCTGTAGGAGGAGGCACGGGGCTTTCAACTTTGTTGCGCGGAATTAAAGGATTTACCCGAAATATCACAGCTGTTGTCGCCGTTACAGACGAGGGAGGCTCTTCAGGCCGTATACGAAACGAATGGGGAATGTTACCGCCCGGCGATGTCAGAAACTGTATAGCGGCTCTCGCTGAAAACGATAACGAACTCAAAAAAATTCTTGATTACAGATTTGACAGGGGCGAACTTGCGGGACACAGCTTAGGAAATTTATTATTGCTCGCAGTTACGGAAATGAGCGGAGATTTCAGCACAGCCGTTGAGAAAATGAATCACCTGCTTTCAATCAGAGGCCGGGTTTTGCCCGTTACGACTGAAAGCATAACTTTAATGGGAAAAACTAAAAGCGGTCTTAATGTCAAAGGCGAGCTCGATATTTCCGAACACGGCCATGAACTTGACGAAATTTGGCTTGAGCCTATGAATGCGCGCCCTTTGCCTGAAGTTTTGAGCGCGGTCGATGAAGCTGATGTAATTTTATTAGGGCCCGGAAGTTTATTTACGAGCGTAATTCCGAATTTATTGCTGCCGGATTTTGCCGACAAATTAAAAGAGTCGCCCGTTCCTAAAATTTATATCTGTAATTTAATGACTCAGCCTGACGAAACTCAAGGAATGGATATTCTTCAGCATCTTGAATGGGTCAGCGTGGCACTCGGAAGCGTCCCGGATTTTGTTGTAGCAAATAACGAGCCTATCCCTGACGATATTATTGACGCTTATAAAAAAGACGGAGCATCGCCGTTATTTTTGGATTACAGACAGCGCGAAACTATAAAAAATATGGGCTGTATTTATGTTGAAGCCCCGTTAGTTTCAATTTTCGAGAGCGAAAAAGAAGGCCGCGTAGTCCGTCATGATCCGCAAAAATTAGCGTCCGTTATTTTCAGGCTTGTCCGCCGTCTTGACGAGTAGGAAGGTAAATATATTTTTCTAATTTTTCATTCCTAATTCCTAATTCTTTTTTAATTCCGACTTGATAGAAAAATCCTCCCATAGCTATCCAGATTATTAAAATTAAATAACTTTCTGTTGAAAGAGAACTTGAAATTCCCGGTATCGGAACTAAAAGCAGCACCGCAAATATAACTGAAAATATAACTCCTAACATTCCTAAGACAGCTACGTCCCTGCGGTTTTCTTCCCGTGAATATTTCCATGAAGCAAGCGAAGTATATCCAAAACCTACAGCACCGCCGAGAGAAGCAACATCAACAGTCAAACCTATTGCGTCCCGGCCTGTCAGCAAAGTAAAAATCGAAACGATCATGCAAAATAAAATCGAATTGACAGGCACTCCGTCTTTATTTAAGACTGTGAACCATGACGGCAGCATTTCTTCACGCGCCATTGTATATAATAAACGGCTCGTTACAACATAAAATGCTAAAATTCCCGTCAAAACTCCGCAGACAGCCGCAGCTTCAATTATAAACAGCCCCGTAAATCCTAAAATTTTATAGGACGCAAAAAAAGTCATTACAGCACCATAACTGTCGTGTTTATGTAAATTATCAACGTAAACAGCCCAATTTGGATAACCGGACGGAATTACAGAAGCAGCTAAGAATGTCAAAGCTATATAGGCAGCACAGCCCGCAACTATGCAGGTATCCATGATAACTTTAACTTTATGATGAGTAAAATCCGCCTCTTCGGCAAGCTGAGGAACTATATCAAAGCCGACAAATGCCCACGGAGCTACGACAACGAGCGATAGAACCTGCAAAATAGGGCTTCGGTCATCAGGATAAAATAACGGCTCAAAATTTGAGGGCTCTACTTCATCGCTGAAAAACGAGAAAAATAAAATCAAAATAATTCCGGCAATTAAAATTATTACCATTACGTTTTGAATTACTGCGCCGAATTTTGCTCCTTTTACAGTAATGTACGCGAATAAAATTAAAGTCAAAGCCGCGACTAAAAATTCTCCGAAATAAACATGATAGCCGGAAATTTTATAAAGATAGCCGAACTTAAAAAAATCGCCGTAAAAAGTCCTGAATAAAAAACTCAAAGCCGCCGCGTCCATCGGAATTATGCTGAAATAACAAAGCCCTAAAAACCACGCGCATATAAATCCGTGTTTTTTCCCGAATGCTCTTTCAGCGTACATAAATTGCCCGCCGTTTATTTGAAATTTTGCCGCCATGTAACCGTAAGCATACGAAATTATAAGCATCGTAAACGCTCCGATCTGCATGGCGATAAGCGTCCCTAAAACTCCTGCGCCTTTCAAGAAAGTTGTACCGGGCATTACAAAAGCCCCGTAACCTATCAGACCTCCGAATGACAAAGTCCAAGCGTTAAAAGGCGTTAATCTTCTTGAAAAACTAAAATTCTGCTGTTCGCCTGTCTGTTCCATTATGATGTTTTAGTAGTTAAGGACGCGGGCCGATTGATTGAACGAGAGTAATTTTTTGTTTTTCGTTGAGGTCAAGAAGCCTGCGGATTTTTCCGTCATCAAAACTTCCGCGCACTACAGCGTTCCAGCCTTTTGAAGCGGCGAATAAATAAGCGTTCTGCATGATTGCGCCCGTGTGAGCAAATCCCCAGCGTTCGATTTCATTTTGCGGTTTAGTTTCAGAAGCCCATGCTTTTAAGTCTTGAACGTAAACTAAATTAACGGCGGCACGGCCTATATACGTCGGAGTTCCCGTGTCCTGTCTGTGATCGCCCTCGATAATTAATTCGATTGAATGATTAGGAGCATCGAATTTATAAATTCCGTCTTTCTTGAAAACATAGACCGTCATATCTTGAATACCTTTGCCGACCGGGTGAACTCTAAGACCGTTATCTCTATTGACTCCGGCTGTAACATAAAGCAGGTCTGAAAGTTCCTGCAATGTTAATTCAACGTCAGAAAATTCGCGTTCGCTGTGCCTTAAAGTTACAGCTTCGTGCAAAGGCATTCCGCCGGTTTTATTCGGGGCAGGAAGTTTTTCGATTACTTTAGCGTATGAACACGAGGCCAGCGAAGCCAAGAGCGTTAATGTCAAAAAAATTTTTCTCATAAAAAATCTCCTTAAAAATTTTATAATTCATGAAAAAAAATTAAATCAGCGTGTTATATTTTAATATAAAGGGAGGCGATATAAAATGAAAAAAAATATTCTTGAAATTTCAGTTTTTATTTTAGCGTTTATATTTTTCACGGATAATTCAAAAATTTTTGCCGAGACCCGTGCGAGATTTTTATTTATCGGCGATATTATGACTCATCAGCAGCAGCTTGACGCAGCAAAGCATAAAGATTTTTACGATTTTTCGCCGCAGTTCCGAAGAATTAAGCCTTTAATCGAAAATTCTTTTGTAGTCGGAAATCTTGAAACAACTTTTTCAGGCACTGAACGTAACGGAAAAAAATTAAAATATTCAGGCTATCCGACTTTCAACACTCCGGATATATTAGCAGATTTATTAAAGAGCATGGATATAGATTTATTGACGCTCGCGAATAATCATATTTTTGATAAGGGAGCGGCAGGAGCATGGCGGACGACAGAAATTTTAGACTCTGCAGATTTAACTTGGGTCGGGCTGGGCCTCGATGATGTTTTATCTAATGACGCTGTGATTTTAGAAAATGACGGAATTAAAGCGGCGTTTATTAATCATTCTTACGGGAGTAATTTATGGCCGAAATCCAGCGATGTTCATTTGAATGTCATTAACGACAAAGATTTAATAACGAGCCTTGAACGCGCAAAAAATTTAAGTCCTGATATTATTATCGCGTGTTTTCATTGGGGCAACGAATATCAATTAAAGCCTAACGTTCACCAGAAAAAAGCCGCCGACACAGCTTTTAATAACGGCGCGGATTTAATAATAGGAACTCACCCTCATGTTTTACAGCCGGTTGAGATAAAAAATTTAAGCGGAGATTTTAAGGCTGTAGCGTGGTCGCTCGGTAATTTCGTATCGTTTCAAAGAACTTTGCCGAGAGAAAGAACTTGCATTTTAGCCGCCGAATTTGCAAAAGAAAACGATAAAACACGTCTCACAAAAATTTCCGTTGCACCTTTATGGGTAATAGCTCCGGGACAAAAACGGACGGAAATAACTTACGCCGGAACAGATGAAAATACAATAGCGTCTCTTGACATGACGGGGCTCTCAAAAAATCAAATTGTAAAATTGCAGAATATCGGAAAAAATATTTTAGATTTTTTAGGAGCACAGGACGAAGTTGACGAGTACGGATTTTATACTTTGTGGCGTGAAGAAAGTGCTGACGTTTTGCCGGAGCAGAGAAGAAAATCACCGAAATAAAAAATGTTAACTAAAAACGAAATAGACTCTCGAAGCCTCGATAACGCGAAAAAACTTTTTTCAGACGGTAAAATTAATTTTATTGAAGCCGGAACAACAAAAGGATTACAGGAAATACATAAATTTTTATTTGAAGGGCTTTACGATTTTGCCGGAGAGATAAGAACTAAAAATATTTCAAAAGGCTTTTTCCGTTTTGCAAATTGTTTATATTTGAAAGAAGTTTTAGCAGCTGTTGAAAAAATGCCGGAAAATTCTTTTGAAGAAATAATAGCGAAATATGTCGAAATGAATATCGCTCACCCTTTCATGGAAGGCAACGGAAGAAGCACTCGGATATGGCTCGACATGATATTAAAAAAACGGCTCGGAAAAGTTATTGAGTGGTCAAAGATAGATAAGCAGCAATATCTGCAGGCTATGGAACGAAGCCCTGTTAATGACTTAGAACTTCGTTTTTTAATACAGCCTAATCTGACAGATAAAATAGACGACAGAGAAATTATTTTCAAAGGCATTGAACAGTCTTATTATTATGAGCAATAATTAAATTAAAAATTTTTAAGGAGAAATAAATTTTGAGCGACTCACATTATTTTGACGAAATCACAGACATAATCGCAAGACTCCGCGCTCCTGACGGCTGTCCTTGGGACAGAAAGCAGACTCTTGAAACTCTAAGGACTCCGATAACTGAAGAAGCCTACGAACTTGCTGACGCTATCACTAAAGGCAATATTCAAGATATTAAAGAAGAAGCCGGAGATTTATTATTGCAGGTTGTTTTTGTTGCACAGCTTGCAAAAGAACGCGGAGATTTTGAAATGAAAGACGTTGTGAGGGCAATATGCGACAAACTAATCCGCAGACATCCTCACGTTTTCGGCAATGTTGACGCTAAAGACAGTGATGAAGTCTTAAAAAACTGGGAGAAAATCAAAACTCAGGAGCGCAAAGATAAACACGAAAATCTTTCAATCTTGGCCGGGGTCCCGGACGGTCTGCCGCCTTTATTAAAAGCTAACAGAATACAAGGCAAGGCCGCCCACGTAGGTTTTGACTGGCCTAAGGGAAGCCCTGAGCCTTTATTTGCTAAACTTGATGAGGAAATTAACGAACTTAAAGAAGCCGCTAAAGGAAACGATCCGAAACATATAGCTGACGAGTTAGGAGACGTTTTATTTATGACCGTGAATTTAGCACGGAGGCTCGGAGTTGATCCGGACGCGGCATTAAACGGAGTCTGCGAGAAATTCAAGCAAAGATTTCAATTTATGGAAGACCGCGCCCGAAATGAAAATAAAAATCTTTCCGACTACTCTCTCGAACAGTTAGACGGATTTTGGAACGAAGCAAAATTAAAACAACGCCCGGATAGCGTTCAAAACTGCTAAGACCATTACTCCGACATCAGCAAAGACAGCAAGCCACATATTAGCAAGCCCGGACGCTCCTAATAATAAACAAATTAATTTCACGCCGATCGAGAAATAAATATTCTGCTTAACTATTTTCATACATTTGCGTGAAATTTTTACGGCTCTTGGAATTTTCAAAGGGTCGTCGTCCATTAAAACAACATCGGCGGCCTCTATAGCTGCGTCTGAGCCTAATGCTCCCATAGCTATCCCGACATCTGCACGTGAAAGCACGGGAGCGTCATTAATTCCGTCTCCTACGAAAGCAGTTTTATAATCTTTCAAAAATTCTTCGGCCTTTGATACTTTGTCTGACGGCAACAACCCGCTGAAATAATTTTCGATTTTTAATTCTTCAGCAGCTTCATGAGCAGTTTCTTCGCTGTCGCCCGTGAGCATCACTGTTTTAATTTTCATGGATTTTAATTCTTGTACAGCCTCAAAAGAATTATTTTTTATAACGTCCGAGATAACTATATGACCGGCGTAAATTTTATTAATTGCTATATGAATTATTGTCCCGGTCTTGTAACATTTATGCCATTCCGCGCCGATTTTATCCATAAATTTTGAACTTCCTGCGTGAATTTCTTTGCCGTTAATTACAGCTTGAACTCCATAACCCGGAAATTCTTGGAAATTTTTAATTTCGCAATCGTCAGCTTCATTCGGATATGCTTTTCTTAATGCTATTGCCGCAGGGTGATTAGAATATCTTTCAACATGAGCGGCCAAGTGCAGTAAATTATTTTCGTCTGTTAGTTCCGCCTGCCTGTCTTCAGACATGGGGTGAACTGCAGCGACTTCAAAAACTCCTTTTGTTAATGTTCCGGTCTTGTCTAAAATTACACATGAAATTTTTGAAAGAGCCTCAAGAAAATTCGAGCCTTTTATTAAAATTCCCTCGCGGCCTGCTCCCCCTATACCTGCAAAAAATGTTAAAGGAATACTTATAACTAATGCGCAAGGACAGCTGATAACTAAAAACGTCAAAGCCCTATAAAGCCACTTTGCAAAATCTCCCGTAAAAATCGTCGGCAAAACTGCAAGAGCAAGAGCCGAATAACACACAGCCGGAGTATAAACCCGTGCAAAGCGAGTTATAAAATTTTCGGATTTAGATTTTCGGGACGTAGCATTTTCAACTAAATCTAAAATTTTTGAGGCTGTAGAGTCGTAAAATTCTTTAGTCGTTTTGATTTTAAGAACGCCGGATAAATTTATACAGCCGCTTATAACTTCATCGCCGGTTTTTATTTCTCTCGGAAGACTTTCGCCCGTCAATGCCTTAGTGTCAATGCTCGAATGTCCTTCAACAATAACTCCGTCAATCGGAATTTTTTCGCCGCTCGTTACAGTTATAATAGTTCCTATTTCAATTTCTTCGGGGTCGACACGCTCTAATTTCCCGTCCTTTTCAATCATTGCATAATCCGGCCTGATGTCCATTAAAGCTGAAATATTTTTCCTGCTCCGTCCTACAGCGACACTCTGAAATAACTCTCCGATCTGATAAAAAAGCATTACTGCAATAGCTTCAAGATAATCGCCCGTGTAAAAAATAGCAAGGCAAAACGCCCCGATTGTAGCTACAGCCATCAAAAAATTTTCGTCAAAAACTTGACGGTTTTTAATGCCTTTTAGAGCTTTCAATAAAATATCATAGCCGACTATAAAATAAGGAATTAAAAATAAAACCGGCTTGAGCGCGCCTGCCAATCTGTCAGGCAGGTCAATTACAAAATTAAAAACTATAAGCAAAACGCCCGCTATGATTATACGGGCGAGTGTTAATTTTTGTTTCTTGTTCATGATTAAAAATTCTCAAATAAAAATTTCGCAGTCAGATTCAACGCGCTTGCAATTTTCACGGACTTCGCTGATGACTTCGTGAGCGTCAAAACCGTCTTCAAATTCGACCGTCATTTTAAGAGTCATGAAATTAACGACAGCATTTTTAACGCCTTTTGTTTTTTGCGCGGCCTGTTCCATTTTGTCGGCACAGTTAGCACAGTCAACTTCGATTTTATAAGATTTTTTCATTATTTTTTTACCGCCCTCATCATTAAAATCAAATAGTCAAATAATCGTTTGAATATTTGAATTATAATACGTTTAATTCGCTTGGGCAAGTAATAGAAAAAATCGAGTCTATAGTTTTGTGAAGTAAGTCAGCCTCGTGAGTACCGCTCAAAGAGTAATGAATTTCTTGGCCTATCCGCGTACCTGTAACTAAATTGCTGCGTCTTAATAATTGAAGATGATGAGATACTACAGCTTTGCTCATTCCTACGGCGGCGGCAATATCCGAGACACATTCGCGGCTGTGGCATAAAATCCATAAAATTTTGAGCCTTGTAGGGTCGCCTAACTGCTGAAAAATAAAAGCCGAATGAGAAAATTTTTCATCGTCCGGCATTTTTTCTAAAACATTATTAATATTTTTGTCGTGATTATGAGGTAATTTCTGCATATTAATTTCTAATTCCTGAAAACGTGTTAATTTTTCTGTCGAGCCTGAAAACATTTCCGCTCGTGCTTATATTTCGGGCTTTAGTGTCTGTGTCGCTCTGAATAAAACTTAAATTATTTCCGCGTCCGACATTAATAGCCGTTACGCCTTTTTCAGTTTGTTTGGCGGCTGTTAAAATATTCGCGTCATCGTATTTATAACTTTCTTCTTTATTAACAGTTGTTGATGTTGATGTCGATGTTGAATTAAGATTATCCTGTTGAATTTCACGCCAGGTTACGTCCCTGCTTATGTCGCCGCTCGTTATTATCGGAAAATTTGAAGAACCTGAAGAGCCTGCCGCTGTCCATGTGTATTTTGCGCTGCTTGAAATATAATAATCTTTTTCAACGTCAAGTCCTGCTTCACCGGCTGTGCCTGTTTTTTGAGTTCCTGCTGAGATATTCAAATTTCCGCCGTTGATTGCGATATAGCCGTTAGAGTCAATTCCGTCGCCGTATGTTGATTTAATTGTAAGAGTTCCGCCGAGCTGAGTAAAAACGGAAATATTATCTTCATTGACGTTAATTCCGTCATCGGGAGCAGTAACGTTAATTTTTCCGCCCTCGACAGTCAAATGAAGTTCAGAGCCTAAACCCTCGAAAGTTGACGAATTAATATTCAAAATTCCCGTTCCGTCATTTTCTCCGCAGATAGCAAGCGAGACGTAAGAATAAAAAGCTCCGTCCATTTTATATAATTTTTTCTGGTCGGAAATATCTTTGCCGTTGACTTTAGTCGCTGAAGATTTCGGTTCGGCTTTCAAAATTCTGTAAACATTCGAGCCCGTAAAAGTGTTCGTAGTTCCGTCAGCAATGATCACTAAATTTGCGTTAGCGTCCGTTAAGTCATCAAGCAAAGTTTTTCCTAAAGTTTTCCAAGTTGAAGCTACAGAAGTTTCATCAGACAGGCCGTATTCAGCCGCGTCAAAAATTATCGCCGGAGCAACTGTGCAGATAACAGTAACGCCGTTGAGGATTATAACAGCGTCAGCCTCGACATAAATTTGACCGTTCCAAGTTCCTGAGAGCGAATAAATTCCGGCTTCAGCAATATGAAGAACGGGATTGTTATACGCTTCCGATGCTGAATGAGTCATTGAAGCTGTAACGCTTGAGAGTGAAGAATTTTGAGTTCTTGGAAGAGTTGCGAAAATATAAGGCCCTCCGTAAGCTGATCCGTAATTACTTGCGGCTTCGCTTGCTACTGAATCAGAATAATAAGCAGCGTATTCTGTTTCTCCGTCTTTTGTTGCAGTTCCGGTGAAATTTGCGTTTTCAGTCAAATATCTAACATCACGGGCAATATAAACTCCGTCATCTACAGAATAACTATCTATAATATCGCCGTAAAGACCTTCAGAAAAATATTCGCCGTTTGAGTCGGGCTCGGCGTGCCAAACGTAATCATATTTAGGGACGGACTTTGAACTTGATGATTTAGTTATTGTTGCTGAAGTTGAATTTAATTTTATGTAATTTATGCTGCTTGATGAATAGACCGGGCCGACAGCTGCTGAAACTTCAGCCGTTTCCTGTTCAATCGTCAAGCCGTTATAACTCAAACGATAGCCGCCGGTAGTTGCGATATTTCCGCTTGTTTTCCATTCGTCTGTGTTTCCTTTAGGGTCGTAAGCAAAAACTACGCGGTTTGTCGAGACGTTGACGACAGCAAAAGTTGAATTAACGTCAAATTCTCCGCTGAAACCTAAATTCAAAGTAGCCTGAGAGTTTTCGTCTCCGATGTCGCCAGCCACGTAATATTGAGCACCGTCCATGCCCGATATTGACGCGCCTTTGATGATTTTATAATCTCTATAAACTTCTAAGGCCGGAGAGGTCAGCACGGCAACTTCTGCGACTTCGGCTGTGCCTGCGGTATTATTTTTACTTGAACTTCCGCTGCACCCTGATAATGAAAACACAGCACACGCTATCACTATAAAATAAAACGCGCCGCTAATTTTTTTCATGATTTTTAATTTTTCTCCTTTTGAAATTTAGTAAATTATAAAGCAAAAAATAAAAAAACGGCCTCCCGTTTATTTATCAGAAGACCGTGAAATTTTTAATTTCAATTATTGCTGCTGTCCGGGTAACGCAGGAGGATTATCGCCGTTGCCGGGAGCAGTACCGCCGCCGCTGTTGCTCGAAGCTGTCCAAGTATAATTTACAGTGCTGTCGATAGTAACATCTTTTTCTGCATCAATACCGGCCTCGCCCGCTGAATTTTGCTTCGATTGTCCTGCTGTAATATTGAGCGTGCAATTTTTCAAAGATACGTAGCCGTTAGAGTCAATTCCGTCGCCGTAAGTTGAAGTTATTGTGAGAGTTCCGCCCGTCTGGGTAAAGACTGAAACGTCATCTTCATTAACGTTAATTCCGTCATCAGCAGCCGTTATATTAACTTTGCCGCTGTCTATTAACATATGAAGTTCAGAACCGAACCCCTCGTAATTCGTCGAAGTAATATTGAGAGTTCCGTCTGTTGTGCTGTCGTTGCCGATTATTAATGATTGTCTCGAATGTAAAGCAGCGTCAAGTTTATATAATTTCTTTTGGGCTTTTACATATTGGCCGACATTTGAGGTCGTGTAGCCGTCATCTTCGTTAATTTTGAGTTTATTCATTCTCGCAACGTTTGTTCCAGTTAAACTGTTTGTTGAACCGGCTGATAATAAAATTATCGCGCCTGCGTAATCTTTTGTACCGTCAGAGAGTTTTGCTCCGATACTGTATTTATCGTTAGCCATTAAAGCTGAAACTTCGGAGGACGTATCAATATCACTGGCGCATTGATAAACATTTTTGAAAACTAAAGCCGGAGCGACATTACATTTTACCGTGAGGTTGTCTAAAATTAAAACGACTTGAGCGTTTGAATCGTCTTCTGTATCTACGCCGGAAGTAACTGACTCATCGGGAATATCGACCCAAATTTGACCGTTCCAAGTTCCTGAAAGAGCATAATGTCCGGGCTTCGTAATATGAAGAACAGGGTTATTATAAGCGTCTGAAGCCGAGTGAACCATGTTTGAAAGATATTCGCTTCTATCGGTAGGGATAGCCGCTAAAATATAATTTGAACTTCCTGCAAGGCTCTCGCTGTAATAAGCGACTTTGCACTGTTCATTATCGTCCGTTGCCTTTGAAGCTGTGCCGCTGAAGTTCAGGGTATTAGGGACGTAACGGACATCATGAGCAATATATACTCCGCTGTCATCAATTCCCATAGCGTCTTGAAGTTCTTGCTCGTCATTGTAAGTATTGCCGTTGTAAGTCCAATATTCTCCTTTATCGGAAGCTATATTCCAAACACAGTCATAATTTTTTATAGAATTTGCCGCGACATTCACTGATGATGTGCTGCTTGTCGAAAGAACTATTTTTGTAATTACTCTTCCGTCGCTGTCTGTTTCTGTTGTAATTGTTGCGCTTCCGCCCGAAGTCGTAGTGTCGTCTTCGGTTGTAGTATCGTCTGTAGTTGTGTCGCTATTAATGTTATAGCTTGACGAACTGCCGTTACAGCCGGATAACGATAAAACGAGCAAAGCTAAAATTAAAAACGGAATTAACTTTTGAAATTTTCTCTTCATGAATTTATTTCCCCTTCTCTTTCTCTTTTGGAATTAGACTAATAAAACTTTGTAAAACTTGTTTTTATTTTCGGGATTTTATCATGAAATTTTTAACCGGCGTATAATTATTTTTACAGAAATTTTTTAACGGAGAGAGTTTTTTATCATGCCTTCAAAACATAATCATAATAACGTTATCATAATGGCCGAAGGGGCTTTATGTATTGCTCTTTCAATAGTTCTTTCATATTTTTATTTATTCAAAATGCCTCAGGAGGGAACAATCAATTTAGAACTTGTCCCGCTGATGATTTTCGCGTACCGTCGCGGCCTCAAAAAAGGACTTTTAGTCGGGGCTTTAACCGGCCTCTTAAAAATTTTGCTCGGCGGATATGTTCTTAATCTATTGCAGGCCGTTCTTGATTATCCGCTGGCTTTCATGTGCGTGGGGCTTGCCGCTGTAAGTCCAAAAATTTTAGGATTTATTCTTGCTGCTTTCTGTCAAATTTCCTGCTTTGTAGTAAGCGGTGCATATTTTTTCAGCCAATACGCTCCCGAAGGTCAAAATCCTTGGGCTTATTCGCTCTTTTATAATGTCCCGGTCGTAGGCGTTAAATATTTAATTTCGTTTATAGCTGCGTTAATTTTGTGGCGGGTTCTCGAAAAAAGTTTGCCTGTCGGCCGTACAGGCGAGCCTGTTAAACAGTGAAAGCTATAATAATTTCAGGAACTTCAAGCAGTGCCGGAAAAACTTCAATCGCCTGCGGACTTTTGAGGGCTTTTCAAAAACGCGGCTTAAAACTCTGTGCTTATAAAACCGGGCCGGACTATATCGACACGGAATATTTAAGACGCGCCGGAAAATGCGAGGCTTATAATCTCGATACTTGGCTTATGAGCGAAGATAAAACTCTCGAACTTTTTTCGCGTACTTCAAAAGATAAAGACCTTGCAATTATCGAAGGAGCAATGGGACTTTATGACGGCGGAGAAAACAGTACGGCCAAGATCGCAAAATTATTAAAAGTTCCTGTAATTCTTGTAATTAACGCTAAATCTTTGGGCGAGAGTGCGGCGGCTGTAGCTTTAGGCTTCAAAAATTTCGACCCAGAAATAAAAATCGCCGGAGTAATTTTGAACTGTACGGGCTCGGAAAATCACGCGAAAATAATTTCAAATTCTCTCGAAAAAGTTAATATAAAATTTTTAGGAGCTTTGCCCCGCGATGATAAATTAAAAATCCCGGAGCGTCATTTAGGTTTATTGCCTGTATTTGAAAATAAATTTGATTTTGAAAATCTTGCTGATTTAGTCGAAAAAAATTTGAACTTAGACGAAATATTAAAAATTTCTAATCTCTCACCGCTAATTCCTCACTGTCCTTTTTCACTCCTCACTCCTCACTCCTCACTCATCACTCACATTGCTGTTGCCCGCGATGAAGCATTTTCATTTTATTATCCTGAAAGTCTTGAAACTTTGCGGAATTTAGGAGCAGAGATAATTTTTTTCAGCCCTTTACGCGATAAAATTTTACCCGAAGCAGACGCTTATATTTTCGGCGGAGGATTCCCGGAAGTTTTTGCAAACGAACTTTCTGAAAATTTTTCAATGTTAGAGAGCGTCAGAAACTGCCGTAAAAAAATTTTAGCTGAGTGCGGCGGCCTTATGTATCTTTGCAAAAATCTTGAAAATTTCAAAATGGCCGGGCTTCTGCCTTTTAATTCTTTCATGACTAAACGCCCCGTTATAGGCTACATGGAAGCGAGAGCATTAAAAGAAAATCTGCTTTGCGGAAAAAATAAAATTATTCGAGGTCATGAATTTCATTATTCGAGGGTTGAACCCGAATTTAATTTTTATAAAAATAATTGCGCCTTTGAATTGACGCGCCGAAATAAATTAGAAAAATCTTTCGGAGGCTGGGCAAGTGAAAATATTTTAGCGTCTTATCTTCATATTAATTTCTTCGGGAATGAAGATTTAGCGGAAAAATTTTTATCTTAAAAACTTGACTTAAACCCGTCTTTAATGTTTTATAATTCAAAGTGAGGTGATTTAATTTGAAAGTTTTGCTCGCGCTCTTAATTACTTTAACTTTTGCAGTTTCGTGCAATGCAAATTCAAAGGAGGCAGATAATTTGTATTTAAGAGAATTTTCGCAGACAGATCTAGATATTTATGAAATCTTTAATAATTTTTCCGCTGAAGTCAATGACGCAATTGAACTTGATAATAAGACCCGTTTTATGGCTGTCTTAGCAACTTTGCTCGGCTGTCAGGGCGTTGACGAGTTCCGTGAAGTTGTACCGGTTGCTCTTGATGCCGGAGTTACACCTGTTGAGATCAAAGAAATTATTTATCAGGCTGTCGCTTATTTAGGTATCGGGAGAGTTAATCCGTTTTTGAAAGCAGTGAACGAAGTTTTTGAAGCACGCGGAATAAAACTGCCGCTCGAGTCTCAATCAACAACAACGAAAGAAACGAGACGCGAAAAAGGCACTCAAGCTCAAGTTGATATTTTCGGCGAAAATATGCGTGATTTTTGGAAAGCCGGAAATATAAATTTATGGCTTGCAGGAAATTGTTTCGGCGATTACTACACTCGCAAAGGACTTGACTTGAAACAGCGCGAGATGATTACTTTCTGCTATCTTATGGCTCAGGGCGGCTGTGAACCTCAATTAACGGCTCATGCGCTCGGAAATATGAAAGTCGGCAACGATAAAGAATTTTTAATTAAAGTTGTATCTCAATGCCTGCCATTTATCGGCTACCCCAGAAGTCTTAACGCTATAAAATGTGTTAATGACGCTGCTGCAAATTTTAAGGAGGAAAAATAAATGTACAAATTAATTTTTAGTATTTTAGCTTTAACTATTTTAGCAAGTTCGGCATGTGCTGCTGAAGCAAAAACTCTCGTCATAGTTTATTCACGCGCTGATGAAAATTACAACGTCGGCTATATCGAAAAAGGCAACACTATGATTTTAGCTGAAATGATCGCTGACAAGACCGGCGCAGAACTTTTTGAAGTCAAACCCTCAAAGCCTTACCCTGCTGCTTATGATGAATGTATTGACGTTGCAAAGAAAGAGCAGAATCAAAAGGCCCGCCCCGCAATTCTTGAAGATAAAGATATTTCCGAATACGATACTATTTTTATCGGCTATCCGATTTGGTGGGGAGATATTCCGATGTGCTTATATACGTTCATAGAGGCTCACGATTGGAACGGCAAAAAAATAATTCCGTTCTGCACTCACGAAGGAAGCGGAGCAGGACGAACTGAAAGCACTCTTAAAAGCAAAATGAAAGGTTCAAACGTTCTCAAACCTTTAGCAATGACCGGCTCTACAGCGCAAAAAAGACGCGAATCAGCTGAAAAAGAAATTTCTGTTTGGCTTAATGGACTTGGATTTTAATTAATTTTTGGTATTAATTTCTTTTACTTGTTTTATACTAATATTATAAACAAATTTCAGACAGCTTGATTTTTATACATGCAAAAGAATTAGGAATGAGAGATTTTTTCTCACTCCTAATTCTTATTTTCTTATTCAAGCCAATTTTCAAGATGTTTTTTGTAAAGTTCTAATAATCTCCGTGTAACTTTGCCGGGCTTACCGCCGTTCAGGGTAATTCCTCCGACCTTGACGATCGGCACGACCATTTTAATGCTTCCGGTTATAAATGCTTCTGCTGCGTTGTCGCTTGCAAGTTCTGACCATAAGGGGCAGCGTTCTTCGACTTTCATTCCGTCTTTCTGAGCGAGTTCAAGAATTGCAGTTCTCGTTGTACCTTTTAAGACTCTCGAGAGCGGAGCAGTTACGATAGTCCCGTTCTTTAAGACTAAAAAGAAATTGCTGT
This sequence comes from uncultured Fretibacterium sp., assembly GCA_947168585.1. Lineage (GTDB taxonomy): Bacteria > Synergistota > Synergistia > Synergistales > Aminobacteriaceae > JAFUXM01. Next base: position 58,338 of record CAMVMK010000006.1, on the reverse strand, counting down.
GTCCGCACTCTGTAATTTCTCCGCCAGGACAGTATAAAACATCTTTAACGCCCGCAGGTAACTGGAAAGTCATTCGATAGTCAACGTTTTTGACGGAAGGATCGTTGCGTCCGACCGTAACAGGCTCTAAAACCCAGCCTTTTTCAAATTCTTCATCAGTTAAATATCCGGCCTCATCGAAAATCACAAAAAATCTCGGATTTTCAAAGCAGCCTTTTTCGGTGTTGAATTCGTCTCCGCCTGTTAAGAAAGTCCTTACGCGGACATCGCGGCCAAGTTTCGCAATTCCCTCGCGGATAATTTTTTTCATTTCTTCAACGTCGGGAATATTGACAAGCCCGGTGCTTTTTGCACTGTTAATAAATCTGGTCATGTGGGGCGTGAGCATTAAAGGCTTGAGATTGAAAGTAGCAAGAGCCTCAAAGACTCCGACACCGCGCTGAATGATTAAATCTGAAAGCGGCAGTTTAGCGTCTTCAGGTTTGACAAATTTTCCGTCAACATAACATAACAACATAAAACTTCACCTCTTAAAATTACTTTTTATCTTTAGGAAGATCCGACGGTCTTTCAAACGGGTCTTTCTCGATTTTTTGGCCGAGAGACGCAGGAGAATTCGGGAAAGCGTTTATAGACAGCGACAAACCGATAGTGTTATCACCGCCGGAAGTTCTGTCGTTTTTATAGTGCAGATCCCAGACCATGCAGTCAGTAACCCATTGAATACTGTAAAACATTTCATCGAAGAGCGAGTCTTCTAAGTCATAACTGCCGCGGACTCCTAAATAAACTTCTTTGCCGACAGGAAAGCGGACTTTTTGATGAATTCTCTTTCGTTTTTTATACTGGTCCCAGTGCATAGGACTTTCACCCCAAATACGCTGGCTCTCGTAGCCCGTCCCTAACTCGACTGAGCCTAAATTATAACGCAAGCCCGTGAAACTCCGCAGCATTTCGTGATCCCAGCCGCTTCCGTAGAACCATACACGCGCTTCAGTGTCAGAGAAAAATTCGATGTTGCCGGGCTCATGAATGACGCGCTCAAAATAATTTCTGAAACCTATTCCGTAACGGTTTATATAATCGCTGTCGGGCTGTCCGTAAATTGACTCGCGGAAACGTCCGTAAGCCGCAGAGATTATCGCCCAAGAATTTTTGAAAGTCCTGAAATACGGCGTTGTAATAATAAACTCCGGAGCGCGTTCAAGTCTTCCCTTAAATTTTGTAGTGCTGTCTTTCTGGTCTGAAATATATTCATTCTTTGCCCATTTTAAGACATAACTCCAGCCGCTGTTTGCGTAAGTCAAAGAAGCATGAGGCCGCCAGACCCGTTCGTTCCATTCTTCGTCCCATGAATGTTCAATGCCGACATTGAGCGAAAAATGTTCGTTTAAGTCTTGAGTAACTTCAAACATTGTTTCCCAGCCTGTTTTGCTTGCCCAAGCCAAACCGATTGAAGCGTGGCCGGTCTCCCAGCCTATTGAGCCTGTTACGCCCATTCCGTAGCCGCGCGAGTCGCTTCGTTGAAAATAAGGTAAAAATGAATGAGTTACGGCTTTTCGTTTTAACTGCACAACGTAATCCATAGGGGACGTGAATAAATAAGTATTTCCTAAATAAATTCGAGGTCTTTTAGCTACGACTTTTTTACCGGGAATGAACGAGATTTTTTTAGACTCGAACCTGTAGTGAGGGTGATCGAGTGCGCAGGTAGTTAAAACAACGTTCTTCCATTCTATTAAATAATCTTCTGCAGAACCGCTGACTAACTTTCTTTCTTGAGCAAGCTCCCAAGGAATTACGTCAATATCATCGCCGTAAACGTAAAGAACTCCGCCGTCGCCGACAGGAACTTGAGTTAATGCTCCGGTCAAAATTCCTTCGCGGGAGTTTAAGTCGTAATTTAACGTGTCGCCTTTTATAGTCTGCGTTCCGTTAGTTATAACGACTTTCTGCTCAGGCAACGGCATAGCTTGAACTTTTTGACTGTCAGCGTCATAGTCAAGTCTCTCGGCCATTATCGAAATATCTTTGTAAGTCAAAACGGCGTTGCCCTCAGCGAGAGCGTGGCCGGTCTCATCGTTAAAAGAAACTCTATCGGCGTTGAGCTTAACTTGATCTTCCTGCTTAGTTTCCTTTTCAATTTCCTGATGTTCATTAATATAATAATTTTCAAATTCAGCGGCAAAGGCCAGTCTGCACGACAGGCAGGCCGGACATGAAAATATAAAAATCGAAATTAAAATTATTTTTTTCATTTTATTAAAGGCTTTACCCATTGGATTACTCCTCCTTGTTCTAATAATATCACGCCGGAGTTATCCATGCTCGCTAAAGGGGTGCGCAAAAGGACTTCAGTATCATAAATCACAAGACCTTCAGGAAAAACGAAAGTGTTATTTTTTTCTGTCCAATTTAATTTAGGACTTTCGAGGTTCCAAACTCTTTTTTTAGAGTCCAGTCTGCCGTGAAGACCTGTAACGCTTGCGATATTTAAGTCCGCTGAATAAATACCTTCATCGCCGATAAAATTCCATTCGCCGTTATCGCCTGAAATTTCGCGTGTAACGTTGAGAGATTTGACGCTGTATAAATTTCCCTCGCGTTCGAGATAAGGAATTTTTACGCGCCATAAATCCCCTGAAACTTCGCGGCTGAATTGGATATTTTCCATGACTATGCCGGGCATTTTCAAGAGGCTTTCACGCAGTAAATCTACGTTCAAATTCATGTCGCGCATGGCATAGCGTGCTAAAACTACGATGCCGATAAAAAGAGCGGCAATAAAAATTCTTACGGGTGTGATTTTGAATTTAAGTTTCATTATTATCTAATCTTTATAAGCCTGACCGCGTGAATCTAAGGAACGGACACTTATTAATTTTTTTTCTTCATAAATGTCTATAATCAAACGCCATTTCCCGACACGTAAACGATAACCGCTGCGCCCGACAAGTTTTTTTATATCGAGTAATTCAGGCATATCTCTAAGTTTGATAATTGCCTGTTTTATTCTTCCTTTTTCAGGTTCGGGAATTTTTTTTATCTTGTTTTGAACAGCTTTATCGATTTCAACGTTCCACATGGCCGGTATTTTCTATAGTCCTTCTAAAAATTCTTCGAGAGTCAGCATATTTCCATTTTTACGGCTCTCTTCAATCATTTTTTCTTCCTCAGAACTTAAAGGCATATCTGCCCAAGTCCCGTCATCTTCATCTTCGTTATAATCGGCATCATCTTTGTCAATTATTTCGCTCCAATTCAGAAAACGGGCGTAATTCGTAAGAATTTCAAGCTGTTTCGGGGTCATGAAAGCAATTTCATAATCGAGTTTTTCTTTTATAGCCGATTTCCTTTTTGCTGCTTCTTCGGCTTTTTCTTGTTGACTAATTTCTGCAGTCTGTTTTGTTTTTGTAGTTGTATATATTTTTGCTGCATGATTTTTCTTAAAAAATTTAGCGTTTTTGATTGCTTTTCTTCTTAAAACTGCTGAAGTCATTTTTAATTCCTCATTTCTAAAATTCTCACTGCAATTTTAATACCAAACGATTTTCCATGCAGAGCCCTCACGGGTAACGCCTAAAGTTTTCGTGATTAAAGACTTTATGAACAAAGCCCGTTGAGTTACGATAACTTGAGCGCGTTCTTCGCCGAGCCAGTCTATTCTGAAATTTCCTTTTTTGAGATTAGCACGGAAATCTGAAGCCTTTGAAATTGCTTTGGCAAAATTTTCACGCGAAATATTTTTCTTTGAACTTTCTGAAAGCATTTCATACATTTCAACAGAATTTAAGTCAATCCACAGCGATAAAAATTTTCTTAAAACAGTCTCTCGGCTCGAATAAGAATTATCGATATTAACAGGCCGGGAATTTTTCGCGCTCGAAGATTTCGGCGTTACGGTTGAATTCTCGTCTTTTGAGACAGCATTATTATTTTTAACGGAGTTCACAAAGTCTTCCATGCTGGTTGAATTATTATCTTCTGCAAATAAAGGTTTAATCGGTCGCGGAGGAATTGCAGGCGCGGGAGGAGGCGTAATAATTTCCGGCTCAGTTTTCTTTTTGGGCTGACGTTTCGGGAGATTTACGACTACAACATCTTTTTTATTTTCTTTTTCAGTTTTTTTAACCGGTGCAGGAATTTCAGCAGGAGCAAACGAGAAAATTCTTTCATTCGCGCTCATTCCTTTTAAGGCTATTGCGTAATCTTTATTATTTTGTTTCGGGAAAAACACAAGCCCCTGAACTACTCCGCCCGCAGGATAATCAAGAGCAGAATCGTATTTTATCGGGGTAATTCTTTCGCCGGACGCAGTGATTAAAGTTACGTTCTCATCAACGGGCGAAATATCAACCGGCCTCATTCCAAAAGAATAAACGCTCACTAAAAAAGTTTCAGCTTCTTCTAATTTTAATTCGGAAATAAAATTTTCTCTAAATCTTTCGCGGGCAGAGTCAGACATTCCCGAACGTTCAGCTTCAGCCGCTACCCACGCGTCAGTTAATTCTTCAGGATAATGAACTATCCAGACAAAACAATCCTGCCCCCAATGAGCAGCAGTCCAACGCTCTAAAATTCTTACGGTCTCGTTTGAAGCCTGAGAACTTGCCGCAAATGCCGGAGAATAAAAAAATGAAAAAAAAATACCCGCCGTAAAAATTGCAACGGGTAATAATAAAATTCTTTTAATTAACGCTCTGTTCAGGAGGAAGCTCAAAATTTCCACCGCCGTTACTTGGATTTACATAGCCGGAGTTAGTTGGTTCGCCGTAAGCATTACGGTTAAAAACATCGCGCTTAATTATCGTATCTCTGTCGGGATTGTAAGCATTGCCCTGTTGAGCATCATTTTCGCCCGGCATTGAACTTGTTAAATTATTTTCGGGTTTCTGAAGGCTTACAGGAATTGGATACGATGACACAACGCAGTCGCCCGAAGTCTGCAGGAAAGTTACAGAACCGGCAGGAATTTTTATAGAATTTCCGCGAATGAAAACTCCGCTGACTAAACCTACAGGACCGAGCAAAACAGCTCCGGCTAAACTTGCTGCACCGGCACCGACTATACCGCCCTCGCCTCTATCGCCTACTCTGCGGGCTTCTTTTATAGCAGCTTCTGAAGCCTTACCGGCGTAAATAGTCGGTCTTTGAGTTCCAAGCGGCTTTAATTTTTCAAAACTTAAACTGACTTCACCGGGAACTCCGAACATTCGGGGACGTTTAACCTCGCGGACTTCAGTCATTAATAAAGATCCGGCAGGTGCTACAAGATGCTGATTTACGACTAAATCATTAGCAAGTTCAAGACGGACAAAATCTCCAGCCTTTGAAGTAGCAGGGCTCAACTCGTCCATAAATCTGAATTTCAAAACTGTATCGCCTGGCACATTAACAGGCTCTGCCATTACAGGGTCAGTAACGAGAGTAGCTAATAAACTTTCTACACGCATTACGATAGGACTTCCGCCCCTCGAAGCTCCCGTTAAATTTACTTCTAAGTCTTCAAGACGGCGCGCGGCAGGTTCAGAAGCCCTGATTTTTTTATTAACTATCCATTCGGCTATAGCTAACTTGAAAATCATTGAAGGCTGTTCATCCGTGCCTGTGTCGAGGAAATTTAATATAGCGGCGTGCCTTTCAGCCATTGTGCCGGGAAGACTGCGGCCGAATAAATCTTCTTCAACTTTAGCAAGACGCTCAATTAATCCGCCCTGCAAAACATAACCGTAAACAATTCTTTCAATTTGAGACATCATTTGATGCGATGAGCCTGTTACAGTAGCTTTCAAATCCGGATCAGGAACAGCCTCAGACGCTAAACAAGCTGAAGCCGCAAAGACAAATAAAAATAATACTGCAAAAAATTTTACAGCCTTCATAAAAAATCAAGCCTCCTTTACTTTTTCGCGCATGTAGTCCGCTGAAGCACTTATAAATCCGTCAAACAACGGGTGGGGTCTGACGGGTCTCGATTTTAATTCGCAATGGAACTGTCCGCCGACATACCATCTGTGTTCGGGAAGTTCTACGATTTCAACTAAATCGCGCTCCGTGCAAATTCCTGAAATTTTTAAGCCTGCTTTTTCAAGTCTTTCACGGTAGGCGTTATTAAATTCATATCTATGTCTGTGGCGTTCGCTGATTTTTAATTCGCCGTAAGCCTCAGCCGCTCTCGTTCCTTCGATTAAATCGCAGGGATAAGCACCGAGCCTCATTGTTCCGCCTAAGTCTTTCAAATTTTCCTGTTCTTCCATTAAATGAATTACAGGGTGAAGAGTTGACGGGTTCATTTCTTTGCTGTGAGCGTCATGAAGTTTTGCGACATTGCGGGCAAATTCTACGACTATCATCTGCATTCCTAAACAAATTCCCAATAAAGGCACATTATTTTCTCGGGCATAACGTGCAGCGTTAATCATTCCTTCAATGCCGCGTCCGCCGAAACCGCCCGGGATTAAAATTCCGTCAGCAAAATTCAAAATTTCTTCGGGAGATTTTTTCTCTAAATCTTCAGATTCGACAGAAATAATATTTACTTTTACATTATGAGAAATTCCGGCATGATGCAGGGCTTCAACAACGCTTAAATAAGCGTCTTTATGCTGGACATATTTGCCGACAAGGGCGATTTTTACTTCTTCGGGAGGATTAATATACCTGTCGACAATTCTGCTCCAGTCGCTTAGATCAGGCTCGTTATCATAAGGAAGCCCTAACTCTTTCAAGATTAAATCATCAAGCCCCTGTCTATGAAGACTGATAGGCACGTTATAAATCGTAGCTTCATCCATGACCTCTATAACGGCCTCAACAGGAACGTTGCAGAACAAAGCGATTTTATTTTTCATGCCGTCGTCCATAGGGCGGCTGGTACGGCAGACTAAAATATTCGGCTGAATACCTATTCTGCGCAATTCTTGAACGCTGTGCTGTGTCGGTTTAGTTTTGAGTTCTTTTGCTGCTTCAAGATAAGGAACTAAAGTAACATGACAATAAACTACATTCTCGCGCCCTACACGCACGGACATTTGACGGATAGCCTCAAGAAAAGGCTGGCTTTCAATGTCGCCGACTGTACCGCCGATCTCGACAATTAAAACGTCAAGCCCCTCTCCGGCTTTGATAATTCTTTCTTGAATTTCGTTAGTAATATGGGGAATTACTTGAACAGTTCCGCCCAAGTAATCTCCCCTGCGTTCTTTTTTAATTACGCTGGAATAAATTTTTCCGGTCGTTATGGAATTTCTTTCGCTCAAAGTCTCATCAATAAAACGCTCGTAATGGCCTAAATCTAAATCTGTTTCAGCTCCGTCATCTGTTACAAAAACTTCGCCGTGCTGAAAAGGATTCATAGTCCCCGCGTCAACATTCAAATAAGGGTCGGCCTTAACGATTGAGACTTTCAAGCCTCGTTTTTTCAAGAGAGTTCCGACAGAACCTGCCGTTATTCCCTTGCCTAATGACGATACAACACCGCCGGTTATAAATACAAATTTTGCCATCTTAAATTGCTTATTTGCTCAGGTATTTAATCGGGTTTACAGGGCTGTTGCCGTTACGAATTTCAAAATGAAGGTGCGGGCCTGTTGAGCGTCCTGTAGTTCCGATTTTCGCTATCAGCTTGCCTGATGACACATTTTCTCCTTTTCCTACAAGTAATGAACTGCAATGAGCATATAAACTTGACTGACCGTTAAGATGCTCAATGACTAAAACTTTTCCGTAACCGCCCATCCAGCCGGAATAAACTACACGACCGGGAGCAGCAGCCTTAATCGGATCGTTTCTATTTGCTTTAATATCGATTCCGGTATGAAAATCTCTGCGTTTTGTGATCGGGTGATAACGCCAGCCGAACGGACTGTTAATTCTTCCCATAATCGGCCACCTGAATGCGCCCTTAGCCACTGCAACTTCGCCTTTCGGAATTTTTACGGATTTTACGCTTTTATCGTTTTTAGCGGCTTTAGTCTTTGAAGATTTATCAGCCTTTTTGATTTCAGCGATTTTAACATCGTCTTTATGTTCCATTAAACCATCGGGCTTTGCTCCTGGAAGGAAAATTTCATCGCCGGTCTTTAAGTTAGCTGTGTCAACGTTGATATTAACTTGACGCATTTTAGTTTTGCTGACACCGTAACGTTTAGCGACTGCTTCAATAGTGTCGCCTTTTTTCATGACGTAAAAAATTCCGTCCTGGTTAGGGATTCTTAAAGTTGCGCCGGGTCTTAAACGCGAAGAAGATTTGAAGTTGTTGCTTCCGATTAAGGTATCGACTTCGATATTCTGCGAGTTAGCTATAGACCAGAGCGAGTCGCCTTTAGCTATCATGTAAGATTTGATTTTAATGGGCTCGACTTTTTCTTTGACGGCGGCAACGCGCATCTGTCTCGTTCTAACCTCGTCAAAAGTTTCATCAATTTTGCTTGAGTCGTTAGGGATTAATAAAAGCTGATTTTCTGAAAGTCTGTTTGCATCTTTGAGACCGTTAGCTCTTAAAATATCCTGAGTTGTGATATTTCCATGAGCGGCCGCAATATCTGAAAGAGTTTCGCCGTTCTTAACGACGTGTTCACGCCAAGCCGCAGCATTCTCAACAAGGAGAGGAGCAACAGCTTTTTCTGTTTTTTCTTGAGTTACCTCTTGAGGCACTTCCGCAGCTTCTGCTGTTTCTTCTAATTCTAAATTTTCAGCTTCTTTTAAGTTTGCGGCAATAGCGGCGATTTCTTTTTCGTCTTCTTCTTCTTCATTTTCAGGAAGTTTCGTGCCGTCTTCGTTGACAGTCAAGATTATGCTCTCGTAGTCCGAAAGATATTTTGGAAAAGGTCCGAACTCTTCAAGTTTATTAATCTCAGGATTAGTGCGGGCTTGAGCTAAAAGTTCATGATTTTTGGCGGCTTCTAAATCTGTAACTTCAACTTTTATTAAGTTTCCGGTTACAAAATTTTCTTCACCGTCAATTCCGCCCCAAGCGGCATTAACCCCCGAAGGCGTTTCAAAATCAAAATGCCCCGCTGAAATCATCAAGAACGAAGCAAGACCAAAAACTGCACATACTACAATGCCGAAACACCAGCAAAAAGTTAGAGAAGCCCCTGCGTGCTTCTTACCTTGCGTACCGTGCTTACCCTTGTGATTATGACTCGGGTGAGCGTTACGCTGCCTATCAAAATCTCTCAACAAAAATTCCTCCCGACCTGTCGCGCTATTCAAAAAACACGAAGTTTACGACATGTTATAAATTTAGTTCCTTGGATAGTACGTATTATAACATACCCAACTATCGTGTGAAATACTTAGTTATCATCAAGTTTTTCATTAATTTTACTAAACGCGGCTATTATAGCACGTAAAAAGACGGTGAGGAGTTAGAAGTTAGGAGTGAGGAGTTAAATTTTTCACCCAAGACGGCAGAATTTTGCGGAGTTTATCAGATAATTTCCGCGTTAAAATTACGTCCCGACCTGCTGTGCAGACTGAAACGGCGATATTTTCAACGTTAATTAATGACGGAAAAAAGAAATCGCATTCGCTTTGATTATCGCAGACATTCACGGGAATTTTTTTTGATTTAGCCGCCGAGCAAATTAAATTATTAATTTTTCTATCGTTTGTAGCAGCAATGACTAACGAAAATTTTTCTTGAACATCATCGGGATTAAAAGGGCGCGAAATTTTTTTATAAACTTCCGGAAAATCTTCACGAAAATTTAAGCTGACGGCTGTAATTTTTGCTCCGCACCGCAAAAGAGTTTCCGCACGTCTTGAAGCAACCCGGCCGCCTCCGATAATTAAAATTTCTTTGCCGCTAATATCTATCATCATCGGGAAAAAAGGAGCTCGCGAAAAATTTTGCATTTTAATTTATTCTTCCTTTGCTATTATTAATTCACGAAGATTTTAACGGAGGAAAAAAATTTTGAGAAAAATAAAAATTATTCTTGGGCTCGGCCTTATGATTTTAATTTTTGCGGCTGTCAGTGAGGCCGTTATTCTTGACGGAGCTATAAGGGGCAAAGACGGATTTTCTTATTCGAGCATTGCTTACAGCTTCGACAGTTTGAGCGTAACAATCAGAAACTCATCAAAATATAATAGAAACTTCGGCGGGACAATGTTATTTTTAGACAAAAATTATGAAGTCATAGCACGCGCCGAACTCTTAAACGCTAAAATTAAAAGACACTCGACACGAAGATATAAAGGATTTTTCAGCTACGGCACAGGCAACGATGCAAAGAAAGCCCGTTATCTCGAATGGGAATTTTAGAAAAGAAGTGAGGGGTGAGAGGTTAGGGGTTAGACTTAAAATGAAAAATGAAAGGAGAAAAAATTATGAATGATTTTAAGTTTTGCCGATAAGGAAACTGAACGGATTTTTGAGCGTGAGTTTTCACGAAAGCTGCCGATTAATATTCAGCGTATAGCGTTAAGAAAGCTCATTTATATGGATCAGGCAGAAAATTTGAATGACTTGCGAGTGCCTCCGTCAAATCATCTTGAGTTATTAAGAGGAGATAGACGAGGACAATATTCGATAAGAATAAATGACCAGTATAGAATTTGTTTCAAAGTTTCTGAAATGGGTTTCTTTGATGTTGAAATTGTTGATTATCATTAAAAATATAAAGAGGAGATTATTAATTATGAATGAAAATCTTATTCCATTGCCCAAAATGAGTGAATATTTGCTTGAAGATTTTATGCTGCCTATGAATTTAGATGTTGACGATGTATCAAAAGGTGCAAATATACCGGTTTCTGAAATGCAGGCTATTTTGAATAATGAAATTGAAATTACACCTGATTTATCAGAAAAATTAGCGGCGTTCTTTGGAGTTTCTAAAATGTTGTTTTATAAAATTCAATGTGAAATAAATTCGCGTGAACTTGCAATGCCGGAAGCAATCTTTGCATGAGAAAAGACAGTGAGGGGTTAGAGATTAAAAATGAAAGGAGAAAAAATTTTTATGCAAAATACAAATCCGTTGGTAAAAAAAATTTTTCACGGCGTTCCGTCTTATTGTACAGCTAATGAGCTTGTTATCGAGGCTCTTCTTGAACAGGCAAAAAAATTAAACACCGAAATTTTAATCGAGGGTACAGCTAACCAAATTAACCAGTTCGGCGGTTACACGGGTATGACTCCGGAAGATTTTAAGAATTATGTTTTTGAAATCGCAGAGCGTGTCGGCTTCGATAAAAATAAAATCATTTTGGGTGCAGATCATTTCGGGCCTTTAGTATGGGCAAATTTGAATGAAGATGAAGCTATGAAAAACTCTCTCGAACTCGTGAAGCTCGCAGTTAAAGCAGGTTTCAAAAAAATTCATTTGGATACAAGCATGAAACTTTCTGACGATGAACCCAACGAAAGACTTTCTGATGAAAAAATTGCACGGCGCGGAGCAATTTTATTAAGTGAATGTGAAAAGACTTATCAAGAACTTTTGTGTGAAAATCCTGAAGAAATCCGCCCCGTTTATATAATCGGCTCTGAAGTTCCTATACCTGGCGGCACTCAAGAAGAAGACACAGGGCTTGCCGTTACAAAAGTCAGCGATTTTGAAAACACTTTGAGAATTTACCGCGAAAAATTTGACGAGTACGGACTTTCTGAGCGTTGGAATGATGTTATCGGCGTTGTTGTTCAGCCCGGCGTTGAGTTCGGCGACAAAGATATTCATTTTTATGATAGAAACGCTGCAAAAGAACTTTCTCAGGCTCTCAAAAAATACAAAAATATAATTTTCGAGGGACATTCTACTGATTATCAGCCTAAAGAAAAATTGCGCGAAATGGTTGAAGACGGCGTTAAAATTTTGAAAGTCGGCCCGGCTTTAACTTTTGCATTGCGTGAGGGTTTATTTGCTCTAAGCATGATTGAACGGGAACTAATGAACGAAAACCGCGCTGATTTCATTGAAACTCTTGAAAAAATTATGCTTGAAAATCCTGCAAATTGGCAAAAACATTATCACGGCACCGAACGCGATAAATTTTTAGCACGCAGATACAGTTATTCAGACAGGTGCAGATATTATTTAAGCAATCCTGAAATTAAAAATTCAATCAAAAAATTATTTGCAAACATTGACGTTTTAATCTCTAAAAATGATATTTTGCCGGGACTTTTACGCCAATTTATGCCGCGTCAATATGAAAAAGTCCGCGACGGTAAAATTGAAGTTAAGGCTGATGCTCTCGTGAAAGATTTTGTTGTATCAGTCGCAGAAGATTATAATTTTGCAGCAGGAGTTGAATAAAATGCAGTATACTAACAAATATGAATCGCCGCTGGGAAATATTTTACTTGCAGCAGATGATGAGGGCTTGACGGGTTTGTGGTTTGAGGGGCAAAAATATTTTGCTGAGAAGCTCGAGCCCGTACACTCACTAGAAAAGACACCGATTTTGTCGCAAGCGGCCGAATGGTTAGATATATATTTTTCAGGAAAAAATCCGGATTTTACTCCGCCTCTTCATATAATGGGCAGAAATTTTCAGAGAAGAGCTTGGAATCTTCTGTTAAAAATTCCGTACGGACAAACTACGACTTACGGCGCACTCGCAAAAGATTTAGAGATCAAGACTGCCCGTCCGGTCGGTGTCGCGTTAGCTCATAACCCGATTTTAATTATTATTCCCTGCCATAGAGTTATCGGTTCAGACGGAAGTTTAACCGGCTACTCGGCCGGGATTTTTAGAAAAGAAAAACTCTTAGCTTTAGAGAAAAATATGAAAAATCTAAAATAAAGTTTGAAAATTTGAATCTAAATCAAACTTTTTAATCAAGGCTTTGAATTTTTTAAGCTCTTCAAAATTTTTCAGATTAGTCTCTGTAAAATTTGATGAACATGAAAAATTTTTAAGATTTTTATAGTAATAAATGTAGTAATAAAATAAAAATTCCCGGATCGTTTCGGGAATTTCTTTTAAGTATTATAACACGAACTTTAGAAATTTGCGTTTTTTAATTCCTAATTCCTAACTCTTAATTCCTAATTGCTTTCAATTACTGTTCCTGAAGCGGCGCAATTAAGCACAAAAAAGTGTGAGGCCGCGCCTCCGTCCGTAAAAATTTTGCACATTGCCTGCGATAATTTTCCGGCTTTACCGTGAACAATAGCAATCATTGTAGGCCCTGAACCGCTTATCGCAGTAGCTACGCAATCCGGGTGATGATTAATTTCGTGAAGAAATTTCTCGCCCGTACTGCCGGGAAATAATTTTGCTCTGTGAGGCTGGTGCAGTCTGTCTTCCATTCCTACTCGCAATAAATCCCAACGCCCCATTGCCCAAGCAGCACACAAAATACTCGCGTGGCTGACATTAAAAACAGCATCCTTAAATGGTACGTTTTCAGGTAAAATTTTTCTTGCGTCTTCAGTATGAACTTGAAAATCCGGCACAGCGGCTATAACGTTCAAATCTTCAGGCAGAGCAGGAAGTTTAACACAGCGTAAAGTTTCGCCGTCCCAGCATGAAACAGTCATACCTCCGACATAACAAGGCACAACGTTATCAGGGTGTCCCTCGATTTTTGTCATAACGCGCAATAATTCATTTTCAGATTTATTTGCATTGCCTAATAAATTTGCTAAAACAACTCCCGCAACAACTGCAGTCGATGAACTTCCTAAGCCCCTATTTAACGGTACAGCGTTACAGCTTTCAAACGAAAATCCTTTTACGGGCAAATTCCATTCTTCGCAGGCTTTAATATAACTTGTAACAAGTAAATTTTTAGACGCGTCTTTGAGTTCGTCAGCACCCTCGCCGTAAATTTCGCATTTATATTCGCCTTCGGGCAAAATTTCTTTGATCGTGAAAATGTTGTAAAGACTCAATGCCATTCCCAAAGTGTCAAAGCCTGAGCCTAAATTCGCAGTCGTAGCAGGAACTTTTAATCTAATCATGTTCTAAAACTTTCATTAAATCTTCAAGAGTATCATTGATTTCAATGGGCTTGCCTACTTGCGACATAGCTGTATCAGGATCTTTTAAGCCGTTGCCCGTCAAAATCATTGTTACTGTGATACCTTCGGGAAGTTTGCCGAGCTTTTTAAGTTTAATTAATCCTGCGAGCGGCGCACATGAAGCAGGCTCAGCGAAAACTCCTCCCTCAGCAGCTAAAATTTTCTGAGCAGCTAAAATTTCTTCATCAGTTACTGAATTAAATTCGCCGCCCGATTCGCTCACAGCGGCGCGTGCTAAATGAGCACTGACGGGATTTCCAATTCTGATTGCAGTTGCGATAGTCTCAGGGTTCGGACAAGGCTTATTAAAGACGAGCGGAGCAGCACCTTCAGCTTGGAAGCCCATCATTCGGGGAAGATTATTAATTTTGCCTAATTTTTTATATTCGTTGTAGCCTGCCCAGTAAGCGCTGATGTTTCCGGCATTTCCTACAGGGATAGCGTGCCAGTCGGGGGCTTTTCCTAAAACGTCGCAAATTTCCCAAGCTCCTGAACGCTGGCCGATTAATCTGTAAGGATTAACGGAATTTACCATAGCACAGCCTGTTTTTTCAGCACCCTCGCGGGCAAGTTCTAAAGCCCGGTCGAAATTTCCTTTGACTGCAATAACTTTAGCACCGTACATTAAAGCCTGAGCTAATTTTCCGAGCGCGACTTTTCCGGCGGGCAACAAAACGAAGCACGGAATACCCTGCGAAGCAGCGTAAGCCGCAGCACTTGCAGACGTGTTGCCAGTTGAAGCACAGATTACTGCGCGTTTGCCGTCTTCAAGAGCCTTAGCTACGGCCAAGACCATGCCTCTGTCTTTGAAAGAGCCTGAAGGATTGCAGCCCTCGAATTTTCCGTAAAGTTTTATTTCAAGTCTTTCGCTGACACGGGGCAGAAAAATTAACGGCGTGTTGCCTTCTTCAAGATTAACGTTCGGTGTGGCGGGTGTGATCGGTAAAAGTTCTTTGTAATGTTTTAATACTCCCATGATGTTCTAAATTTAGTGAGGAGTGAGAAGTGATGGGTGAGAAGTGATTTTCAACACTTCCTGCTTCCTGCTTTCTAACTCCTAACTATTTTTCGCTCCTTTTATAAAAATTTTTTATGTATTTTCTCATATTTTTTTATTTTTTTAACGCCTAACCCCTCACCCCTAACTGAATAAGGCTTTGATTGTCGTTTACTGTCAAACACTGAGCTCCGTCAGGCGTGATTAAATAGTCGTCTTCAATTCTAAGACCGCCCCAGCCTTCGATATAAATTCCCGGCTCAATCGTAACAACATCACCGGCCTGCAAAATATCGTTTGAAGTTCTTGAAAGGCGCGGAGTTTCGTGAACTTCGAGGCCGAGTCCGTGTCCTAAGCCGTGAAGAAAATTTTTCCCGTAGCCTGAATCAGAAATAATTTTTCTTGCTGCTGCGTCGACTTCTTTGCCTGAAATTCCGGGACGTAAAATTTTTGCTGCTTCGCGGTGGGCTTTCAATAAAATTTCGTTAATTTCGAGGGCTTTTTTATCGGCATGTCCGAGCACAAAATTTCTCGTTATGTCGCTCATATAGCCGCCTACCATTGCGCCGTAATCGACCGTAACATTTTCGCCGCTTTCAAATTTTTTAAGAGTCGCAGGGGCGTGGCACATTGCGCTTCTTGTTCCTGATGCTACGATAAAATCATCATGAGCCCAGCCTTTTTCTGCGCCTAAAAGTTTAATTTCTTCCATGAGTTTAATATCAAATTCTATTTCGCTCATTCCGATATAAACTTTTTTAAGGGCGTTTTTTAGGGCTTCGCGGCCGATCTTAGCGGCCTGCTTAATCATTGAAATTTCGTAATCGTCTTTAGTACGGCGTAATTTTAAGATTAAATCCGAAGCGTCAACCCATTCAACTTTAACCGGCGCGAAAAATTTTTGAAATTCAGAGTGAGAAATTTTTTCAGCCTCATAGCCTACCCGCTTAAAATCCGAATCTTTTACAGCTCTCGAAATATATTCCGGCAAAGAAAATTCAGATTGAATTATGATTTTGAACGGCGACTGCTCTTTAGACTGCGTTAAATAGCGTCCGTCAGTGATTAAAATTTCTTCTTTTAAGTCAATTATCAAAGCCGCGCTGCTTCCTCTAAAACCTGAAATATAATGACAGCTTTCAGAATTTGCACGTTCCTCAACAATTAAGACGAAAGCGTCAAGTTTTTCGTCGGACATTAAAGCCCGCAGCTTTTCCACACGTGATTTTATTATTTGAAAATCCATTATAAAAATTTCTCTTTTCTATAAAAATTGGCGTAAACACCCGAGTTTAATCCCGCGAATGTTCACGCCGAACTTTTAATCCTATTCTTGAAGCTAAAATTCTAAATACAAAAGTTATTAACGGAAGATTTTTCTTCCAGCGGCCGGGCTCCTGCAGCATTCTGTAAAGCCATTCAAAGCCGATTTTCTGAACCCATAAAGGAGCGCGGTTTAATTTTCCTGAAAGAACATCAAAAGCTCCGCCGACACCGACACATATAATATTTCCTAAAATTTCACGGTGCATAAAAATCCATTTTTCCTGACGGGGCTGTCCCATTGCCGCAAGTAAAATTTTCGCGCCGCTTTTTGAAATTTCTTCGGGGATTGAAGTGTCGTTAATATCAAAAAATCCGTCCCGCGCTCCTGCTACGATTAATCCAGGAAATTTTTTGCTCAAAACTTCGGCAGCTTTCTTTGAAGTATCTCCGGCGGCTCCGCAAAAATATACAGGCCAGCCTTCAGCACTCGCGGCTCTGCAAAGCTGTTCAGCAAAATCTATACCCGCAACTCTTTCTTGAACAGGTGAGCCCATTATCTTCATTCCTAAGCAAAGTCCGAAACCGTCAGCCAAAATCATCGCGGAATTTTTCACAACTTCATAAAAATCCGGGTCTTTAACTGTCAGTTCCATTCCTGTAGCGTTTAGAGTTACGATTAATTGAGCCGTTTCGCTTTCAGGATTTAAGATTAATCCGCGAGCTTTTGAGATTGCGTAATTCATAGATACGTTATCGAATTTAATTCCCCATAATTCAGGGCGTGTCTGATTATTATTTTTCTTTTTACGATGTCTGAAAATAAAAACGCAGACAATTATTATTAAAGCTATTATCCATTGTTCCCAAGCCGCCGCGATACTCGTCAAAGCGCAAAGCCCTGCGACAGATTGAACGGCCTCCGGGTGTTCTACGCCCTCGTTGAGCATTTGAGAATAAATTTTTTCGCCCGAATTTTGCTCCGGGACATCGGGATCTGTAAAAATTTCGCGGACAAAATTAAAAAATATTTCCGTTACAGGTATCGCAAAAAGTCCAAGAGACAAAAATAAAACCGTGCTTAAAATTATTCCTTTAGTGTTGCTGATAAAAGCTGTACCGGCAACTATAACTCCCCACATCGAAGCCATAGCGCGCCCCGACTGCCTATATAAATTTCCGAAACGACTCCAAAAAGCTACGATTAAAAATAATCCTGCAAAGGTCATGAAGAAAGCCCCTGCTCCTGTAGCTATGCAGGCAGCAAGCATTAAGACAAAAGTTACTGCTAAAACATGGCCGACAAGTCCGGGAATTTCGTCTAAATATCTGAATATAAACGGAAAGAAACTAAACCAGACCGTTCCGGCAATAAATGAAAATGTCGGGTCAAGATAAACATATTCGCCGTCAGGAAATCTAATAAAATTTACACGCGGACCGAAATATGCACACAACGCGCCTATAATCGGATAAAAGAAACGCCAGCCGGAATCTTTATAAATACTTTCAGCAACTCCGGCAAAACACGCAAGCATAGCCGCTACAACTACAACACGGGCTTCAAAACTTCCAAACCATGACGCTAAGACAAGCCACGCACCGACTAAAACTATATCGCGAAAATATCCGTACTGACGGAGGTCAAGAGTTCTTTTCAAAAAAAACTGTATGACCACGCACAGCACGGACATAAAAATACTTCCTGCAATTAAATAATAATTCATAATTTACAATGCAAGCAGGAACGAAAAAATTTCTTTTACTTCCTACTTCCTGACTCTTATTTTCTAATTACTTCAAGTCCGTCCATGTAAGGCACAAGGGCTTTCGGTACTGTAATGCTCCCGTCTTCGTTCTGATAATTTTCGATGATTGCTATTAAAGTTCTTCCGACAGCAATTCCCGAACCGTTAAGGGTGTGAGCAAATCTGATTTTTCCGCCGTCAGCAGGTCTGTAACGCAAATTCATTCGACGAGCCTGAAAATCCTCGCAGTTTGAACAAGAACTAATTTCGCGGTATTTATTTTGCGATGGAAGCCAGACTTCTAAATCATAAGTTTTGCAAGACCCGAAGCCTATATCGCCCGAACATAAATTCACAACGTGATAAGGAAGTTCAAGAGCCTCTAAAACTTCTCCGGCGTTGTTCGTTAATTTTTCGAGTTCGTCATAGCTTGTTTCAGGTGTGCAGATTTTCACCATTTCGACTTTATCAAATTGATGCTGCCTCATTAAGCCGCGAACATCACGACCCGCGCTGCCTGCCTCGCGTCTGAAGCAAGGAGTGTAAGCAGTGTAATAAAGCGGCAGATCTTTTTCCTCTAAAATTGACTCTCTGTTTAAGTTCGTCAAAGGAACTTCAGCGGTCGGAATAAGCCATAAATCATCGTTCTGAAGTTTATATAAATCTTCGGCGAATTTCGGAAGCTGTCCCGTTCCCTCAAGAATTGCACTGCGTACCATGAAAGGCGGTTCGACTTCTAAATATCCGTGCTTTTTCGTGTGCATATCGAGCATAAAATTCACGAGAGCGCGTTCCATTCTTGCCCCGAGACCTTTTAAGACTGTGAAACGGCTTTGAGCTAACATTACGCCTCTCTCGAAATCCATAATTCCTAAGGCTTCGGCCACGTCCCAGTGAGGTTTAGGCTCGAAATCAAATTTTCGGGGCTCGCCCCATTTTCTGACTTCGGGATTATCATTTTCATCGTTGCCGATCGGGGTAGTCTTGCTTAAAGTGTTCGGAAGAGTCATTAAATCGTTATGAAGTTCCTCCTCAACGTTTGCAAGTTCTGCGTCAAGTTCTTTAATTTTGTCGCCGATTGATTTAATTTCAGCTTTTAAGGCGTTGACATCTAAGCCGGGATTATTTTTAGCGTTTCCGATTTTTTTAGAGCCCTCATTGCGCTTGGCCTTGAGGTCTTCAGTTTCGCCGATAATTTTGCGGCGTTTAGCGTCAAGTTCGACTAAAATATCTAAATTAAAATCGTGATGACGGTTTTTTAAGACTTCAGCGTATTCATCTTTGTTCGCTAAAATATATTTAATATCAAGCATTGTAAGTTTCTTCGTTCCTTTCGTTAATATCCTTGCGGACGTTTCTTAATAAATTTGCCATTTCGATAGCTCCGAGTGCGCAGTCCGAGCCTTTGTTGCCTGCTTTGCTTCCAGCTCTGAGTAAAGCCTGGTCAAGAGTGTCGCAGGTCAAAACTCCGAACAAAACCGGAACTCTATGTTCAAGCCCGACAGAGGCCAAGCCTTTAGAACATTCAGCAGCAACGTAATCGAAGTGCGGAGTGTCGCCCCGAATGACAGCACCGAGTGCAATTATAGCGTCATATTTGCCCGTCAAAGCAATTTCTTTAGCAATTAAAGGCAATTCCCACGCGCCCGGTACCCAATAAACATCGATTGAGTTATGCGAGACATCATGACGAAGCAAAGTATCTTTCGCGCCGTCAATTAAACGTGAAGTTACAAGTTCGTTGAAACGCGAAGCTACGATAGCAACTTTTAAGCCCGTGCCGATTAATTTTCCTTCAGTAATTTTCATGTAAAATTTTACTCCTTAAATATTTAAGATATGACCCATTCGGTTTTCTTTTGTGATTAAATATTTTTCGTTAAACTCGTTGGGCTTTATTAAAATAGGAACTCTCTCGACAATTTCAATGCCGTATTCTTCAAGCCCTGAAATTTTGCCGGGATTGTTAGTCATCAAACGGATTTTTTTAAGCCCTAAATCTTTCAAAATTTCCGCGCCCGTTCCATATTCGCGCATGTCCGGCGGAAAACCTAAAGCAACATTAGCATCAACTGTATCGAGCCCGGCATCTTGAAGTTTATAAGCACGGAGTTTATTCAACAAGCCTATTCCGCGTCCCTCCTGACGCATATAAAGCAAAACCCCGCGCTCCTCGTCAGCAATCATTTTCAAAGCCGTATGAAGCTGAGGCCCGCAGTCGCAGCGAAGTGAGCCTAAGACATCGCCCGTAAAACATTCGCTGTGAACCCGCGTTAAAACAGGTTCGTCCGTTGAAATATCTCCCATAATTAAAGCTAAATGAGTGTGAGCGTCATCATCTTGATTTATAGCCCGATAAGCAAAGACATTAAACACGCCGTATTCAGTCGGGATTTTAACTTCAAGTTTTCTTTCAACGCGTTTATATTCAGGCTTTTTAATTATAATTTCGTGTTCGTGATTATGGCAATTCATTTTTATTTTTTAGTGAGGGGTTAGGAGTGAGGGGTGAGCCTGCCTGTTCGGCAGACAGGGCGTTAAAAATTTTTCCCGTATCCCTTTCCTAATCAATTATTTTTTCACTCCTTTTTTAATTTTTTATAATATTAGCAGAATTTCCCTAAAAATTTGCTGAGAGTGAAGAATTAATCTTTTTCATTCCTAAATTCTCGTTTTCTAAATTAATTTTTAATTAATTTTCCAAAAGCGACGCTAAATAATTTCCGTTATTTTTATTTTCGTTTTCATTATAACCCGCCGTGCCTGCAGGCAGGTAGGTGAGGCGCGCGACATATTTTCCTAAAATATCCGTCTCAAGATTTATAAAATTTCCGGGCTTGAGATTTCCGAGCGTAGTTTGAGCTAAAGTTTCGGGAATTAATCCGACAGAAAAATTTTTGTCATTGACATTTATAACCGTGAGGCTTATTCCGTCAATCGCTACTGAGCCTTTCGAGACAATTCCGCGAAGTAAATTTTTATCTTCCGGCGAAAAAACTGCTTCTTTAGTTGCTGTGCCTTTTATGTCAATTAATTTCGCTATACCGTCTACGTGTCCCAAAACTAAATGGCCGTCTAATCTGTCCGTTAATTTCATAGCGCGTTCGAGATTAACTTTAGTTCCGGCTCTTAAAGATTTTCCAAACCACGTTCTATTAAAAGTCTCGCGCATCATCTGAACGTCAAAAGAATGTAAATCGTTGCGCGTTACTGTCAAGCAAGCTCCGCTGACTGAAACTGACTGTCCTTTGACGAGTTCGCCGGAAAAATTTTCAGCCTCGATTGTTAAAGTGAAAAATTCTCCGCTCTGAAAAAATTTTTTTACTGTTCCTGTCCTCTCTATAAGTCCGGTGAACATGACAAACGCCCTTCTATTAAAATATCTTGTCCTAAAATTTCCGATTTCATTTCGCGTAAACTTAAAGCCTCGCTGACTGAATTAAAATTAATATCGAGATTAAAATTTTTTCCGTCTCCTAAAATTTTCGGAGCATAAAAAAATTTAATTTCATCGGCAGAGCAGCTCTTAAAAAATGAACTTAAAACTTTTGCTCCGCCCTCGACCATTAAATTTAATACGCCGCGTTCAACAAGAAAATCTAAAATATTTTTAACGCTTAGTTCCGTCAAAGTTATAACTTCTGCGCCGGAATTTTTTAATCTTGAAATTTTTTCTCCGTCATTGCTTAACGTCAAGATTATACATTTGTTATCATCGCCGATAATTTTAGAATTTTCGGGAGTTCTTAAACTTGAATCTAAAATTATTCTTTTGGGATTAATTCCTTTGACGTGCCTCACTGTCAATTCCGGATTATCTTTCAAAACGGTTTCGACTCCGACAAGCACAGCGTCATTCATTGCTCTAATCTCGTGAGCTTTTGTCCGCGCTTCAATGCCCGTGAGCCATTTACTGTCGCCGTTAATTAAACTTAATCTTCCGTCAAGACTTAAAGCAGCTTTGAGAGTTACGAAAGGTCTTTTATATTTATGGACGAAAATAAAACCGCGATTTAATTCTTTGGCCTGCTGTTCAAAGTCTTTAAGTTCCGTAACTTTTATTCCGGCGTTCTGTAAAATTTCAATGCCTTTTCCGTTGACTTTAGGATTAGGATCGCTCATAGCTATAAAAACTTCGGAAATTTTTTCTTTAACGAGCCTGTCAGCACACGGGGGAGTTTTTCCGTAATGCGAGCAGGGTTCAAGAGTTACATAAACACTCGAGCCCTCAACGTTATTATTTTTTCTTCTTGCGTCATTGAGAGCTTCAATTTCGGCGTGAGGATTTCCGCACTTATGATGCCAGCCTTCGCCGATGATTTTATTATCTTTGACTATGACACAGCCGACCATAGGATTCGGGGAAGTTTCTCCGCGTCCATTGCTTGCTAAAGTCAAAGCCCTGTTCATAAATTCTTCGTGTGAAATTTTAATGCCTCCGAAAAAAAATTTTGCTTCATATTTTAACGGTCGGTGTTATTATTTACAACGATTATGAATTAGGAGTTATGAATTAGGAATAAAAAAATAAAATCTTCCTAATTAATTTCGAGGAGTGTTAAAGTTTTGAAATCTATAAGAAATCTGCGAGTAATTTTATTATTAACCGCTATGATAATTTTTTCGTCTTCGTCAGCTTTTTCTGCTCAACGCAGGGCAGCAAGAAATTCTTATGACATCATCGTAGCCGGAGCAGGAACAGGCGGAATTTCAGCAGCTATTCAGGCAGCACGAATGGGGGCGAGCGTTTTAGTCGTTGAGCCCAGCACTTGGATCGGAGGACAAGCCACAGCCGCCGGAGTTTCTACGATGGACGATATGAGCCGTCAGCAGAGCGGACTTTACCGTGAATTAATTTCGCGTATTAAAAATTATTACGACTACCGCAATAAATCTATGGGAACATGTTACTGGACTCCAAACAGTGTGGCCTTTGAGCCTCATATAGGCCAAGAAGTTTTAGTGAATTTAGTCAACGAGGCAAGACGTAAAGGCACGATAGATTTTTTAATGAGTTCCGAAATTATCAGCGTAAATAAAAATAAAAATACTATCACAGGCGTTACTGTCAGAACACGCGAGGGAGACCGCCGTTATGTCTGCAAAATTTTAATTGACGCTACTGAATACGGCGATATGATCCCTTTGAGCAAAATTCCTTACAGAGCCGGAAATTCTGTCTCGCCTTTCTTAAATCCCGAGTCAATGGTTCAGGAAATAACTTGGCCTGCAGTCATTCATAAATATATGCAGGGAGTGCCGGATAATTTAAGACCCCGTGAACCTTTGCCGGGCTATGAACTCGCTAAAAGAAATTACGAGAGTTATGTATCAGCAGACGGATTTAATTTCAGAAATACTTATCCTGTTGAAACTCCCGTGAATTTTATAACTCATAACGCTTACAGAGGGCTTCCCGACAGCATGAACCCTTACAGCTATGACGCAGGAAAATCCAACCGCGAATATATAACTAAAACCGTCTTAAACTGGGGCAACGATTATCCCGGCACTTACGCTTGGAACGGTAAACGCGGCCTTCCTGTTTCTTATCTCGATGACAGAGAATTAAGACGTAACGTTGAACGCGAGGCTTTAATTAAAACTCTTCATTTTATATATTACATTCAAAACGAACTCGGCGAAGATTGGAGCGTTGCTGAAGACGAATATAACAGCAGAGTTGTCCCCGAAATCGCAAAAGATCTTCCGCTTGAATGGCAGGAAATTGTTAAACATATGCCTGTTATTCCTTACGTAAGAGAGTCGCGGCGTATTGTCGGCAGTCATACTTTGACTTCTCATGAACTTTTACAAAATTCTTTAAGTTACAGGGACGGACAGACGAGCCACGAATTTTCAGATTCTATTGCTCTCGGCGGTTATATTCTTGACCTTCACGGAGCTAACACTGACTCCGATATGGAATGGGATTTAGACGAACGCGCAAACAGTGCCGTAGTAAACCGTCCGCGTGGGCCTTTCCAAGTTCCCATGAATATTTTAATTCCTAAAGACACTGACGGCTTCATTGCTGCTGAGAAAAATTTATCAATGTCGCGTCTTGCTCAGGGGGCTTTAAGACTCCAGCCTATAACAATGATGACAGGCCAAGCCGCCGGAGCATTAGCCGCCGTTGCAGTAAGCACTAAGAAACAGCCGCGCGAAGTTCACCCGTTAAAAGTTCAATGGGAATTATTAAATTCGGGCGTTAATCTTTCGCTTTGCAATTATAAAGACGTTCCTGAAACTCACGCCTTAAATAAAAGTATTCAAATTTCAAATCTTTACGGCTTAACCGCTCCGAGAGAATATCCTCATACGGCTTCGTTTAATCTTTCGCTCCTTTTAGACGACCCAGTCTGGGAAATGGCAATTATTAAAGGCGATGACAAAGGCGTTTTCGGAATTGATGAACTTGTAACGACTATTAATATTAAAGAAATTATTTCGCGGGCTCAAGAAGTTTTGAAAATAAAGAAAAAAATTACTCCGTCCGGCCTTGACAAAGATAAATTAATTTCACGCGGCGACCTTGCACGGGCTGTCTATGAGGCTTTCCCGATGTTAAAAAATGTTCCGCATAAAAAAGGCTCAAAAATTCCTTTCAAAATCGAAAAAAACCGCAATTTAGATTCAGTAACGGCACTAGCACGTTTAGGAATTTTGAACGTCTACGCACCCGAAGGAAATTTTCATTACGGCAGACCTGTAACTAAAGGCGAGGCAGTTGATATTATCGTAAGAGCCTGCGTACTTGCGGCGGAATAAAAAAATTAAAAAATTTTTAGGCATGATAAAATTATTAAAAAATTTTTTCAGGAGGTAAATATTAAAATGAAGAAAATTATTTCCTTAGCGTTAGTCCTTGCTATGGCTCTTAGCTGCGCGGCGTTTGCTGACGCTCTTCCCGGCGGAACAAAATTAGTTTTCACGACCGGCGGAGCTCAGGGAACTTATTACGGTTTCGGCGGAGTTTTGGCAGGCAAAGTCGGCGAGAAAACTTCCACGACTGTTACAGCAATTACTTCAGGCGGTTCAAAAGCTAATATCGAAGCAATGGAAGACGGCGATGCCCAGATAGCTTTTACTCAGTCAGATGTCGGTGCTTACGCTTACAAAGGCACGAGACTTTTTGACAACAAAGTCGATACTTTCTCAACAGTCGCTAACCTTTATATGGAGCAGGTACAGATCGTAACTCTTGACCCCGCTATTAAAACAGTTGCAGACCTCAAAGGCAAAAATGTTTCAATCGGAGCAGCAGGTTCGGGAGTTTATTTCAATGCCGTTGACGTTCTTAATGCTTACGGACTTGACGTTGAAAAAGACATCAAACCGACCTATCAATCATTCGGCGACAGTGTTGAAGCGTTACAGGACGGAAAAATTGACGCGGCTTTCATCGTTGCCGGTGCTCCTACGACAGCAGTAACTTCACTCGCTACGACAAAGAAAATTCATTTAGTCGGCTTTGATGATGAACACGTTTTGAAATTAATCGCGGCTTCTCCTTATTACTCAATGAACGTTATTAAAAAAGATCTTTACGGTACTGACGAAGACACAGTAACAGTTGCAGTCGGCGCGGTAATAATTGCAAACGATGACGTTTCCGAGACTGACGTTTATAACTTCCTTTACGGAATTTTTGAGAACGTTGACGAAATCACAGCGGCTCACGCCAAGGGCGCGGAACTTGATTTGAATTTCGCGGCAAGCTACACAGCAGTTCCCTATCACAAGGGCGCAGTCAAATACTTCGGCGAAAAAGGAATCAAAGTCGCGGGAAAATAAATTTTCAGTGAGGAGTTAGGAGTTAGAAATGAAAAAAATTATTAAATTTCTAATTTCTAAATTCTAACGGCAACAACACGGCTGTGATATAAAAATCATGGCCGTTTTTATTTTTTTATAAAAATTTTTTAAGAAAGGGGAAAATAATTCATGAGCGATACTAATTTCTCGCCGCAGCATCTTGAAGAACTTGATACGCACGTTGACGCTCTGATAGAAAGCACGGCACAACAAAACGAATTAGAAAGAGTAATGAAAAAATACGACAAAGAGTCTAACACAAGAGTTTGGACAGGTTCTCCGGCAGTTTTTATAAAATCTCTGTCGGCTTTGTTCTCGCTTTATTGCATTTACGTTACTCTTTTCAGCACTGCAATGCCTGAAATTAGATTAAATATTTTCTTGGGATTAATTTTAATTTTGGGTTATTTACATTATCCGATAAAAAAATCTCACGGTTATGTTTCGCCGGGACTTAGCGATTCAATTTCAATTCCTATAACTTTCGACATGAAAGCGCGGGCAAATTCCATACCGTTC
The DNA here is from genome assembly GCA_947168585.1 of uncultured Fretibacterium sp. Lineage (GTDB taxonomy): Bacteria > Synergistota > Synergistia > Synergistales > Aminobacteriaceae > JAFUXM01. Next base: position 32,011 of record CAMVMK010000006.1, on the reverse strand, counting down.
TATGATATTTTAATCATGCTTGCCGGAGCAATTCCGTTCTTTTATTTTGCATGGAACGCCGAGAGCATTATTAAACTTGCTTTGCGTGTTACAAGCCCTCGAAATCCTAATTATCATTTAATGATAACTATGGCGGTGCTTGCGATTTTATCAACGATGGAACTCTGCCGCCGCTGTGTCGGTATTCCGATTTTGTGTGTTGTCGGGGCGTTAATGGTTTATGCTTTCTCTACTGTAAGATTTGGTAAAGTTATTTACGATTTATTTTACTCGACGGGCGACGGACTCCGAAGCACACCGATTGAAGTCTGCGCTAAATATATAGTTGTGTTTATAATTTTCGGAGCGTTTCTTGAGCGTACGGGAATATCAACTTTCTTTATTAATCTTGCGAACGCTATAGCAGGAGCATCAGCAGGAGGCCCGGCAAAAGTTGCAGTAATTTCTTCGGCTCTTTGCGGAATGGTATCAGGCTCATCGGTCGGCAACACTGTTACAACAGGTTCAGTTACTATTCCGATGATGAAGAAGACAGGCTATAAACCCGAATTTGCAGGAGCAGTCGAAGCGGCAGCCTCAACGGGCGGTCAGATTATGCCTCCGATTATGGGAGCGGCGGCTTTCTTAATGGCTGAATACATGGGTATACCTTACTCGCAGGTAGCACTGAAAGCAATTCTTCCGGCTGTTTTGTATTTTGCAGGAATTTATATCGCCGTTCATCTTGAAGCTAAAAAGTTAGGCTTAAAAGGTATTCCTAAAGAAGAACTGCCGCGAATTATAAAATTATTGCCCAAAGTTTATTTGCTGCTTCCGTTAATAATTTTAGTTGTAATGGTCTCAATGAATATTTACACTATGCAATTCTCAGCGGCTATAGCTATCGGGCTTGCAATAGTTGTAGGATTTTTCAACAGTGATGAAAGAATTACTTTCAAAAAAATTCTTGACGCTCTCGAAGCAGGCGGACGCGGAACTATAACAGTTGCAGTTGCCTGCGCTATGGCAGGACTTGTAGCAGGCTGTATAACTTCAACGGGATTAGCTTCAGAATTAATTACAATGGTCGTAAACGTTTCAGGCGGTCATGCTTTTATAGCGTTAGTTCTTACGATGATTTGCTGTGTAATTTTAGGAATGGGAGTTCCGACAACTGCAAATTATTGCATCATGGCAGCAACATGCGCGCCGATATTAATGGCTCCGGCTATAGGAATTGAAAAAGTTTGCGCCCATTTCTTTGTATTTTATTTCGGAATTGTTGCAGATATAACGCCTCCTGTAGCATTAGCGGCTTATGCAGGCTCGGCAATAGCAAAAGCCACGCCCATGAAGACAGCTTTCAACGCTACGAAACTTGCTATCGGAGCGTTCATAGTTCCGTATATTTTCGCGTTTACTCCGGCTATGTTGTTTGAAAATGTAAGTCCTTTAATTGAAATTGCAAACGCAGGACCGTTATTGACGAATATTTTAATAGGACTTGAAATAGTTTTAATCTGCGCTACGGCTTTGCTCGGAATTTTCGGAGTTGCTGCGGCTCTCAACGGATTTTTATTCAAGCCTATTAACCCGTTATTAAGAATAGTTATCTGCGCGGGCGGTCTTAGTATGTTAGTGCCCGGACTTATCAGCGACTTAATCGGACTTGTTCTTGTAGGATTTGTCTTCGCGTTCCAATATACACGAAGCAAATAATTAAAAAATTTTTCCCTTTTTCCTAACTCCCAAATCCTTTTTATAAAATTTTTAATTCAGGGGGAACTTTTTTATGAGCGTCAAGAAAATTATCAGCGCGTTTTTTTTCCTCATGTTATTAACAACTGCAGCGAACGCAAAAGTAACTGAACAAGAGGCTTTGAACGATGAAAGAATTGCGCCTTATGTCGAACTCACAAAGCAATCCGGAAAAGATTTTTTGCCCGGCCGTTATGCTCATGTAAAAGAAATTTTGTCGCGGGTTAATCCGGCTGAAAAAATTCTTGCTGCTTCTAGTTTAATTATCGAGATCGGAAAATTTGATTCAAAAAATAAAACTTATCCCGTAAAATTTGATTTTTACGGCGAAAATTTAATTTCACGTTATATGACTCTCAACTTTTCAGGGGCAGTGCCGGTTATGAGAACTTACGAGTTAGGTAGCAATATAACTTTAACCGAAGATTTTGCCGTCCTTGTGCCCGAAAACGAAAATGAATACTCGTGGTTTTTAGGCTCTACAGAAAACGGCGATGTTCACTATTTATTCCCGTTAAGTGAGTATTGGTTTCCTAAAAATTGGCACTTAGGAAAATGGATTGCTTCTGACGAATCAGAACTTGAGTTAGACTCTGACGGAATTATATACGCTCAAGGCAAAGTTTTCGGAACTTATGAAATTTCAGATAATAGAGTCCTCGTAAAAACTCCCGACGGCAAAAAAGATTCTGCTTATTGTGTCTATAACGCCGATGAAGATTATCTCGTTGTAACTTTTACCAGCGGCCCGAACGGAATGGACGAAAATGCTGCAGTTTTTCTCAGAAAAAACGAATAGTATAATGTTGGAAAAATTTTTAATTCAGGAGGAATTTTTTTATGAACGTCAAGAAAATTTTTAGTGTTTTTGCCGCGATTTTTCTCCTCATGTTATCAGCATCAGCAGCTAACGCAAAAATTACAGAACAGCAGGCTTTGAGCGATGAAAGAATTGCTCCGTATGTCGAACTCACAAGACAGTACGGAAAAGATTTTTTGCCCGGCCGTTATGCTCACATCAAAGAAACTTTGTCGCGCGTTAATCCAAAAGAAAAAATTTACGCCGCTACTGAAATTATTGTTGAAATCGGGCAATTTGATTCCGAACATAACGCTTATCCCACAAATATTGATGTGTACGGGAAAAATCTTACGCCGGGATTTTATACTCTTGACCTTTCCGGAGAAGTTCCGGTTATGAAAGCATACGCTCCTGACGATAAAGGCGAATATAAAATCTTTGCTGAAGATTACGCCGTAGTGATGCCGGAAGATAATGAAAAATATGCGTGGCTTTTAGCTTCTGTAGAGACGGGCGAAGTCAGATATTTATATCCGCTTAATAATTTCTGGTTTCCTTCAAAATGGTACGAAGGCGAATGGAAATGCTCTGACGGTTCTGAAGTCGAATTAGATGATGACGGAGAAATCGAAATTCAAGATAAAAAATTTGGAACTTATACAGTTTCAGATAACAGAATTGCCGTAAAAACTCCCGACGGGCAAAGAGACGTGATTTTTTGCGCCAATAATCCTTATGAAAAGACTTTAGTAATGACTTTCACGAGCGGTCCGAACGGCATGGGCATGAACGCCGGAGTTTTTGTAAAAGATAAAGACGGTAAGAAAAAATCAAACGCTCCAGTTTTCAAAGCCCCTGAAACTTCAACGCCGAAATTCCCTGAAACTCCTGAAACTCCGAAACAAGAATTTCCGAAATTTCCGGGCAAAGCTCCTGAAGTAAATCTTGACGGAGTTTATCAAACTTACATGAACGGACAGCAGCTTGTTCTGCAGTTTCAAGGAAATAATTATTATATTTGGCTTAACGGACAGCCTGCAGAAATGGGAACTTTCCAGCGCAACGGAAATATTTTGAACTGCCGTAAAAGCACGGGCGAAACTTTCACTAATACCGTTCAACTCAACGGCAATAATTTAATGCTCACGGACGTTAATAACATGCACATAACTTACCAGAAAATTCAATAAAAATTTTCGTCTTGCTTGTCGGCGGGCAGGTGTTATAATTTATGCAAGAAAAAATCTCTCTGATGAAAATTTCAGGGAGATTTTAATTTTTCAACTACATTTTCAACTACAAAAATCTTAAAAATTTTTTGCAGACATCAAAGCCCGCGAATTTATTTTTGAAATTAATTTTTTACCGCAAAGCCTTCAACAATCGTCAAAATTCCTTCGATAATTAACTCGCACGCAAGAACAAGCATTAACGAGATAGAACTCATCAACGGCGACGCGCAGATAAGCAGAGCAAAAATTATTAAAGCAATTCCGTTTAATAACATTATCCACCAGCCCGGAATTTCCGCACCGCCGAGCCAAAATGACGCGCACATTCTCGTAATTCCTGTAGATAAAAGCCACGCGCCGATTACAAACGGCATTAAAAATCCCGTAATGCCCGGCTGTAAAATCATAATTATTCCCGTAATTAAATCCAAAAGTCCGAGTACTATAAATCTCTTGAACTTAAAGAAATACCAGCCCGAAAAATAATTCAAGCCGGACGCTATAAGTCCGCAGCCGATGAAAAATCCCGCCGTCATTATAGCTTCGACAGGGTAACGAAACGTTAAAACACCCAAAATAATTAAAATTATTCCCGTGATACAAAAATTCCAACGCATATTTTTCATATTTTATTTACTCTCCTTCAAAAATTTATTTAAGTCGTCTTGAGCCTGTTTGAGATTTAAGAATTGAATCCCGTGAAAACCGAAATTTTTTGCGGCTTTAATATTTTTTTCTAAATCATCAATGAAAACACATTCGGACGGTATTAATTTGTATTTTTCAGCGATTGTCTCATAAATTTTAGGGTCGGGCTTGATTAATTTAACGTCGCATGAAAATACTCCGCCGTCAAGCAAAGGCAGAAAGTCTAAAACTTCGGGATTGGCTTTCATTACATAACGCGAATAATTCGAGAGGTAAAGCAGTCTATAATTTTCACCTTGACTGCCGCCGGGCAGGCTGCGCGATTTTAATTCTTTAAGCCAGACTGGAGTCGCCGGGCGTGAGCGTAGAGTTTCGCCGACATCAGCAAAAATTTTTCTAAGTTCGCTCTCGTGTTCAGGGTCGTAGTCAACGATGCTCTTGAAAACTTTTTCAGGATCGTCGCCCGCGTCAAGCCTGTCCCAGCGTCCGCTGCCCCAGACATCTTCGTCAAGTTTAGCAATTAAATTTTTGTCCGCGCCGGGAAATTTTCTCGACATGAAGCCGTCCCAGTCGAAATCTACAAGGACGTTGCCAATGTCAAAAATTATAGTGTTAATCATGAAATTTTTACTCCCATTGAAGCAAGTTCTTTGATATTAGCGTGATGATTTTTTTCATCGACCCAACCGAGCAGATTTTCAGGAACTTCAACACTGCGGCCGGATTTTAATAACGCTAAAACACTCTCGCGGACGCAGAACTCGCTTGCAATTCCGCAGACTAAAACATCGCTCGAAATATTTTGATTTAATTCTTGGCCGTTTTTATTTCTTGCGTTGAAAGCTGAATATTCTTCACGGTCATCAATATTGCCTTTGTAATAAATATTTGCATCGTTAGGACGCTGTGCAGGATTTTCGATTTTGCTGTAAAAATCAGCGTGAATTTCCGCGCCGTGAGTTCCGGCCTGACAGTGCAGAGGCCAAGTGCCGCCGTTTTGAATATAGCTGCAATGTTTAGGGCTGTGGCAGTCGGCTGAATAAAAAACTTTTGCGTCCGGCTGTGAATTAATTAACGCGATTATATTTTTGACAGCTTCCTCCGAATGTCCGCAGGCAAGCGAGCCGTCAATGAAATCGTATTGACAATCTACAACTAAAATATCTTTAGGCATAAAAAATTTTTCTCCTTTTGATTTTTAGAATTTCAAGACTATTATAATAAAATTAACTGTTATAATAAAATAAAAATGAGGTGATTGTCTATGCAGGCAGCAGCATTAGGGCTAAATATATTTTTAGAATATATTTCGTGGCTTAAAAGTCTCGAACTTCACGTTGAATATATCAAAGAAGATGACGGCAGTGTGTCCGGCCATGTCAGCGAGGAAATAAAATCGTGCCTGCTGTGAGTATTCAAAGATTATTTTTCCATTAAAAATTTTTCAGCTAATCCGGCGGCAATCTTAAAAGAATTTTCGCGGATTTTAGAACTTATTTTATTTGAAAAAAGATTAATAATTCCTTTTACGTTCAATAAAGAAATTTGAGTCAGCAAAAGAATTTCATCGTGATTAAAATTTTGAAGCGTATAAAAATTCACGAGGTCGGGAGCAATTCCCCAATTCTCAAGCCATCGCCATAAAAATTTCCAGTCGGCAGCGTCAACAGGAACTCTGGAATCTTTCAATAAATTCATGCTCCAATATAAATTCGTAAGTAAATCGTTATCGGGCTGTTCAGGCGTTAAAAATTTTGAAATTATTTTCGTCCATTTCAACGCCGTAAAAATAGAATCTCTGCTTTTTCTAAGCGCGAGCATATCATCGGCAATTTCTATATCATCGACATAATAATTAACAGATTTTTTTTTCTTGGCCAAGCTGAATTTTCCCCACGTCAAAGGCTCTGAATCTCCAAGCGAACGGCGTGAATTAACGTTTATAATTCCAAAATCTTTTAGAAATAATTTCAGCCATAATTTTTTTTCGCCGGATATTTCACGGTGCAGAATAACTCCCGAAGCCTCGAGAAAATCTCCCTCAAGCATGAAAAATTTTTCTCCCCATTAAAATTCTTATCTTTATTTCCCAAAAAACTTTTCAAAATTATATAATGACCTCGAAAAAAATTTTTAGAGATTTTTTAGAGAAGGAGAAATTTTTTTATGTTAGGTTATGGATACGGTTTAGACCCTACAATTATTATAGTTATCCCTGCGTTGTTATTATCGATGTGGGCGCAGGCGAGCGTTAAAAGTACTTTCAGCAAATACAGCGGAGTTACGGCGCGCGGAAATGTTACAGCCGACAGCGTTGCCCATAGTTTATTATCTCTTTACGGAATGTCGAATATGCCTATAAATCACGTCAGCGGTTCTTTGACTGACCATTATGATCCACGCAATAGAACGTTAAATCTTTCTGATGATGTTTACGGAAGCCGCAGCATTGCTTCAATCGGAGTTGCTGCTCACGAGGCCGGACACGCTATTCAGCATTTAGAAATGTATTCGCCGTTGATTTTAAGAAATTCTATCGTCCCTGTTGTTAATATCGCTACGACAGCTTCAACTCCGTTATTTTTTCTCGGGCTTTTAATGGCTAACTCTATGTTAGTAACGATTGGAATTATGTGCTTCACGGCGGCTTTAGTTTTTCACCTTGTTACTCTTCCCGTTGAAATTAACGCAAGTTCAAGAGCCTTAAAACTTTTAGAGCAGACCCACACCCTCACGCCCGACGAGTTAGCAGGAGCGAAAAAAGTTTTGACTGCGGCGGCTTGGACTTATATAGCGGCGGCTGTAACTTCAGCTTTGACTTTATTAAGAATGATTTTAATAGCACGTTCACGGAGACGTTAATTTATGCGGGGAATTGAAGCAGCTTTAACGATTTTAAGCAGCAAAAAAAATTCTTTTTCGTCGGAAGCTCTTAGAAAATTAGCAGACCGCGAAAAAATGAAATCTACAGATATTACTCTTGCGTCGTCGCTGATTTATATCGTATTAAGGAAAAAAGAACTTTGGGAAAAATTAGCGGATAATTTCGTTCATGCAAAGGAAAAATTACCCGTGCCGGTTTATACTGCAATGCTTGCAGGGACGGGCGGCCTTATGGAACTTAGGAGATTTTCTGAGGGAGTTTTAATTAACGGCATTGTCGAAACTCTTAAAAAAGATAAAAAAAATCAAAAATATATTTCACTCGTCAACGCAGTTTTAAGAAAAGTCAACGAGAGCGGTGCGGAAATTATTGAAAAATTAAAAAAATCTCCGTCCCTCGATGACCGTGCTTTAACCGCCGGTGTGCCTGTATGGTGTTTGAAGGCATGGGAGAAAGGCTGGAACAGAGCTGAACTCAATGAAATTTTTGAAATGTTCGAGTCTTCTTCGTCTTATTCGGCAGTTAGAACTAAAGACAGCGAAAAATTTTTAACGTTGCTCGAAGAAAAAAATATCCACGCTTTTAAGTCAGATATTTCGGAGGCCGTGAGAATTACTGAAAGCGTTTTGCCGACAAGTCTTCCGGGATTTAATGAGGGGCTTTGCAGCGTTCAATCTGAAAGTTCTATAATCGCGGCTTCTCTCGTGAAAAAATTTTATTCGGGAAAAGGCTTAATTTTAGATATGTGTTCAGGACGAGGAGTTAAAGCCGGGCAGATTTTGCAGGAATGTGAAAATTCCCGACTCGAATGCTGGGAATTATCTTCGGGACGTTCAGAAAGTGCTAAAAAAGAATTAGAACGTTTGAAAGTTCTTAACCGCGCGAAATTAAAAATCGGCAGCGCTCTTGAAATTACTCCGGACGATGAGCCGAGTTTTATAATGCTTGACGCTCCGTGCTCAGGCTCGGGAACTTGGAACAGAAAACCCGAATCAAAATGGCAGTTAAGCTGGAAAAAATTAGATTTTATTGTCGACACTCAAAAAAAATTATTAGACCGCGCTTTAAGTTTAATTAAATCCGGCGGCTATGTTTTATATATAACATGCAGTTTATTGCGTCAGGAAAATGAAAGCGTTGTCGCTGAAATTTTAGCAAAACATCAAGACTGCGCGGAAATTTCTAAAATGATAGACTTTAAGGGCGATGCTTTCAAAAAAGGCAGACCCTACGGATTTTATATAATGCCGTGTAATTCATGGCTCGATGGTTTTTATTTATCGCTGATTATGAAAAAATAATTTTAAGGAGGCGAATTTAATTTGAAATTTAATAAATTAAAAAAACGTCCGGGCGGCGTTGTAGGTTTTGTAATGTTTTTAGTTGTAGGTACGATTTTCGCGTCCGGAGCTATTGCAGTTTATACGATTTTTATACAGCCTGAAAATAAATCCGCTGTTCCTCAATTAGTCGGGACTTCAACAGTTACTGCCGTCAGTGAAGCCGAAAGATTAGGGCTCGTTGTTCAGCTTGAACCCGTAGCCTCGACAATGCCTGAGGGAAGAGTTTTAGCGCAGTCTCCGCAGGCCGGTGCAACTTTGAGAAAAGGACAGGTTATAGTCCTGCAGGTAAGTCAAGGCGGAGAACTTCACCCTATTCCGGACGTTAAAGGAAAAACTTTAGCAAAGGCTCAAGACGAAATTAAGGCTCAGGGATTTTCTCTCGGAGATGTAATTAAAATCAGCGAACCTAACGCTAAACCCGGCACTGTTATTGCTCAAAGCCCGGCTGCTCCTGCGAGTGTTGCTGCCGGAAGAAAAATTGATTTACTCGTTCAGGCTGGTGTTGCCCAAGCTGAAAGTATCGCTATCCCTGACGTTAATAGAATGACTGAAGACGAAGCCCGCAACGTTTTAGAGACAGGCGGCGTTAAAATTCAAGGCATCGAGAGAGTTTATAGTCCTTTAGTACCTGAGGGCCTTGCTATCGAAACAAAACCCGGCACAGGAACTTTAATAAGACCGGGACAGGGAGTAATTTTGAAAATCGCTACTCAAAGACAGCCTAAAGGTTATAACGATTTAGACTCGAAGAGAACTACTGCACAGACAACAACAAGAGGCAACACAACTATTACAACACCTCGAAATATTCCGACTGATAGTAAAGAGCAGAAAGAAAATACTCCGGCTCAAAATAATAATAATAATAATCGTAGCGTTAAAGTTTCAGTCGGCGGTCAAGATGATGTTTTTATCGGCGATGATTACGATTTAACTTCAACTACAACAACGGCTCAAAATAAAACTTCTCAAACTTCAACTCCTGCACCGTCAGCACCTCAAACGCCTAAAAATAATAATCAGCAAAAGGCTTCGACACCTTCAGCACCGGCAAAAACTTCACAGACTTCAAAGCCCGAAGAGAAAAAAGAAGAAAATAAAACTGAAAGTTCTACGTCAGCAGGAAATAAAACTGCCCGTATCCGTTACCCTGTTCCGCCGCTTGCAAAGCCGATGGATTTGAAAATCGAAATCACCGACCCTAACGGAACACGCACAGTAATGAACAGGCAGGCAAGAAGCGGTGAGGCAATCAACACTACTGCAAGTTATTTACAGGAATGTATAATTAAAATATATCTCGGCGGCGAATTAGTCTGGCAGGATAAACAGAGGTAAAATTTTATGAGAACAGTTTCATTGGCTCCCTCGTTGCTCGGCGCAAATCCCTTAAATCTTTCAGGCGCGATTGAGTCTCTCGAAAATAATTTCGATTGGCTTCATCTTGACATAATGGACGGGCATTTTGTAAAAAATTTATCTTTCGGTTCGAGTTTTGCGGCGGCTCTGAGAAAACAATATCCGGACGCTTATATTGACGCTCATTTAATGGTCGATGAACATGATATTATTCTGCCGGAATTTATAGCGGCTCGGCCTTCGTCAATAACTCTTCATGCAGAGAGCGAAGGACATTTAATCCATGCTTCTTTAAGCAGAATTAAAAACGCCGGAATTAAAGCCGGAGTAGCTTTGTGTCCGCCGACAAGAGTAGCAAGTCTTGATGAGAATATTCTTGACCTCGTTGATTTAATTTTAGTAATGTCCGTAACACCTGGCTTCGGAGGACAGACTTTTATTCCGGGTTCGTTGCGTAAAGTCCGGGAGCTTGTGAGCCTGCGTGCCGTTCATAATTATAAATTTAAGATTGAAATTGACGGCGGTATTAACGAAAATAATATAATTAGTGCTGTGCTTGCGGGGTGCGATGCTATAGTAACAGGAAGTGCCGTTTTCAAGAGCGGACATCCTGCGGCGTGGCTTGCTAAGGCCAAGCACGACATAGAGGAGGCAATTAAAAATTTTGATAAAGAATAATGAAGCACTCAAAGATCTTGGGCGCATTGTAGCAGAACGCCGTGAAAATGCGGGGCTTACTCTCGAGGCTGTTTTTGATAAAACCAGAATCAGACCTGAATATTTGCACGGCATTGAAGACGGCGATTATACTGATTTCCCTGAGCCTGTTTATGTACGGGGCTTTATAAGAACGTATCTAAAAGTTATCGGAGCTGAAGACTTGCTCGATGATTTTAATGCACAGCTTGAATATAAAGACAACGTTCACACCGTTAAAAGAGAAGTTTCAAGCCGTAACGTAGCGAACGCTTTAAGCAACGGTTCATCAGTGCCGGAGGGTTTTAAGTCAGTTTCTCATTTTTGGCTGTTCCTTGTTTTAATCGCGGCACTTGCAGGAACGGGAATTTATGTCTGGTACGCCGTCAGCAGCGGAGGGCTTGACCTCAAAAATATGAAATTTTTTAATTTTTCGGGAAGCGGCGGTGTTGTAAGTCCTGAAATTCTGCCAAGTGATATTGAAGTCAGCGTTACTGAAATTGAAGACGTAACCATTTCAGATGATCCGGGAACTTCAGAAATTGAAGAAGAAGAAGAGCCCGAGCCAGTGCCTGAAATTAAACCGTCGCTTGAAATTCACGCTGTTAATGACGTTTGGCTCAGTGTTTCATTTGGAGATGACAAGCCGGTTTATAGAAGAACTTTGAAACGCGGTGAAGTTATGCGCTGGGATTTTAACGAGACTGCCCGTGTACTTTTCGGAAGACCTAATGCGGCTCAAGTAATTTTGAACGGCAAAGATTTAGGCGTAGTCAATCCAAAAGCCAAAAAAGCCGAGACTTATACTTACGAAACTGACGGAACTTATAAAAAAATCAAATAAAGGTGAGGAGTGAGGGGTTAGGGGTGAGGAGTTTTCCTACTTCCTAATTCCTCATTAAAATTAAAAGTAAGGAGAGAAAATGTCTGAAAATAGAATTATTTATCACGGCGGCAAAGAAATAATTAAATTTCCGGAAATACGGACAGCAAAATATAATAAAGATTTTTATTTCGGTTTTTACTGCACCTGTTTCAAAGAACAGGCCGAACGATGGGCAACAAGATATAATCGGACGGGAATAATTAATGAGTATTCTTATACTTTTTCTGAAAATCTTAGGCTGCTTAATTTTCCTGCTATGACTGAAGACTGGCTTGATTTTATTGTCTCGTGCAGAAGCGGAAATCCTCACGATTACGATATTGTAGAAGGACCTATGGTTAATGATACTATTTTCAACTATATTCAGGGATTTATTGACGGCGAAATTTCACGTGCAGCATTTTGGGAACTTGCAAAGTTTAAGAAACCGACACATCAAATAAGTTTTCACACTGCCCGCGCTATTGCAACACTAAAATTTTTACGGGGATATGAGGTTAATTTATAATGACTAAAAACGACAGTAATTTATTTTTTCTGTGCAGTCTGATTGAACTTATCGGACGGCAGAAAAAATTAAGCAGAAAAGAAGTTGTCTCCTCTCTTGGAATAAACACTTTATTGCATATTTACAATTATGCTGACATTCTTCATTGTGAGCCGATTGCAAAAGTTGCTGACGAATATATTGAAACATACAAAATCAAGACCGGAGATTTTGATAATGTTACAGCCTGCAGGTATGCCGTTCCAAGCTACTGGGACATCGGAAAGGTTTACGCGCGGCTTATTCAAGACGTTACAGAGAATATTCAGGAAAAAGATAAAATCATAGAAACACTAAACGAAGTTTATAACTCTTGGATTAGTGATAGTATTTCAAATTTTAATTCAGACTTCTTTTATCAGCCTCATGATTACATCAGGGAATGTTATCTTGAAGGGGAAATTTTATAAAAAATTTGTTGCTCAACTAAATAAAAAATACGCGGCCAAACTCACTGCAAAAATAATTAAAACAGTTCTGCGTCTTGTAAATTCAAAATATCTGCAAACGAAAAATATTAATGCTGCCGTCCATAAAATTAAAGTCAAAAAATTATATTGCATATCCCAAGTGATTAAAAATTTGAAAAAATCCGCAATTTTTTCCCATAAAATAAAAATTCCTTCGATTGCGAACATAAATTTATGAATAATAGGAAAATTTATTAAATCTAAAAATTCAAACACTGATGCTATAATAAATGCAAAAGCAAAATAAAGAGGCGCAAATAAATTTAATACAAATCCAACGAAAGGCATAATCTTAAAAGTTGTAATTACCTGCGGAAAAATTGCCATGTTCACCGCCGCTCCGGCATAAAGAAAAGTAAATTTATTCCAATTTAACATCGTCAAAGTTAAAGCTGAAATCATCGAGAGCCGCCAGCCTATATCCCAAAATAAAAAAGGCTGGTAAAAAAGCAAAATAACTCCCGCCGCGCTTACTGCATTAACACCGTTAGTTTTTCGCCCAAACAACGGAGCAATTATAGCAATTTGTATCATTAAAGCCGCTCTCATTGCACTGGCCGCCGCTCCAGTCAATAAAACATAAAGCCACATAAATATCGACAAAACTAAAAAATTTTTCCCGAAAATTATTCCTGCGCATAAAACTGCTATACCGACATGGAAGCCCGAAACTGCTAATAAATGACTTGTGCCCCATTTACGGTGCTGTTTGGTTAAATTTTCGTCATGCTGACCGAGCCACGCTGCTTTAAGATAATTTGCTGTGAGTTCGCGGGCATGTATAGTTAAATTTCGTGAGATTTTATTACGTATTGCAGGCAGTGAAAATCCCGCCGGAATTTCTCTAACATTTCGGACAGTTGTCCAAGAATCCGCGCCCCGTGCCTTCCAAAAATTTTTCTCGTCAAAATCTCCGCGTTTTTTTGCAGTTTTGAAATTTTTAATTGTTCCGTCAAATTGAATTTTCATTCCCTCTAAAACTTCGGAAAAATGAAAACGCCCGACTAAACGCCCGTGCTCTTCAGTATCAATAACGGCGGCGTAAGTTCTTCCCCAAGTCCGCACTAAAGTTACTAAACCTGTTTCATTCGTGAAAGATTCTTGCGGTATATTCGGAGCAGAGAGCGCGAAAAAAATTCGAGCTGAACATAAAATTGAAATTACAAGACCTGTGAAAAAAATTTTCCATTGAAATTTAATCTCGCGTTCGTAAGTCAAAAAGGCCGCGCCTGAAAATATTAACGGCACAATTAGAGAAGCCCAAACTCCTGCACGGTCATATAAAGCAAGTCCGGCAATGAGCGAAATTAAAACACAAAGAGCAGGAGTGCGCCGTAAAATTTCCATTTTTTATTTTATTTTTTTATTAGCGTATCAAAATTTGTTTGCGCATTTTTTCGAGTTTAACTTTTCCTATACCTCTGACGTTTAATAAATCTTCGGGGCTTGAGAAATTTCCGTGAGTGTTTCTATATTCAACAATTCTTGCTGCTATAGCCGGTCCTACGCCGTTTAAGCGTTGGAGTTCTGGAGCACTTGCCGAATTAATATTTACTCTGTTATCGATAGTTACAGCGGAATTTTTTTGAGTTTGAGTTTGCTGTTTAATTACGATTGTTTCAGACGGTTTAGCCTGCACACGTGTTTGAATTTCGTTTTGAGGTTTCTTTGCTCCTTTAGCTAAGACATGAATTTGATAGCCGTCAATTAAAAACGAAGCTAAATTCACGGAAGTTTGATCTGCTTTTTCGGTGAAGCCGCCTGCCGCGTCAATAGCTTGAAACACTCTTGCATCGGCGGAGATTTTATAAATTCCGGGCTTTTTCACTTCGCCTGCAACATGGACAAACCAGTCGGGCTTAGGCTTTTCCGCTTTAATTTCTTCTTTAACTTCCGGCTTTAATTCTTCGGGTTTAACTTCAGGATTTGAAATTAAATTTGAATTTGAAGTTGAATTTTTCGGCTGAATTATTTTTGCCTGCTCTTGGCCTTTGTCGCGGTCAGGGAAAAATAACATTGTGAAAATTCCTGCTGCTAAAAATATTACTACGCCTGCCGCCGTGATTAAGGTGCTTTTATTTTGAAATTCGCTCATGATTAAACAAAACACTCCCGGAAAATTTTTTGTAAATTATAACGCAAGCTAAGCAATTATGAACGGGATGGAAAATAAAATCTTCTTTTACTTTTTCAATTTTATTCTTTTTCAGTTTCTTGCCAACCATGCGCTTCACACTGTTCTTTTGCGTAATTCCATGCAGAGAAACATTTAGGAGGAGAAGGACGGCCGTTACATGCTATAAAAGGGTCATCTCCCCAACGTTGGTATTCGTAATAATTATAATGAACTTCTTCAAGAGACCAGCCTACAATTTCTTTGCATTTTGCTTCAGCCTCTTCGTAAGTGTCATATTCTCCTGATTTATATCTTTCTTCTTCATCTGCGTAATGAAAATTATCATCGACCCATACCTCATATTTTCTTTCATTTGACATTAAAATATCTCCTTATCCAAAAAATTAATTTATTTTAATTGAATTTTTTATCTTTTATTTTAATTATTTTATAACTTTTCTCCAGCCTTGAATTTGTTTTAAGATTTTTTCAGCGGCTTCCTGATTTTTGCCTTGATAGGTGTGGCCGGTTTTCTCGATGAAAATTAAATTATTTTCTTTTGCTGTAGGGATATGGGCGTTAATATTTTTCAAAAATCCCGAAGGATCTCCGTAAGTGAAATTATCATAAGTCCCGATTAATAACGCTCCGGAGTGAGTTATCTGTCCGCACTGTGAAAAATCGCGGTCAGACTCAACAAAAACATTATTTAACAATCCAGAAAACTGCCAGTCGTAAGCCGTATAAGCTGTGCAGACTACCCAGCCCATGAAAGCAAAAGGCAGCATTTCTTCACCGCGTCCGTGTTCAACCATGCTTTTTATTATAATTTTTTCTTGAGCTGTTACGTTTGACATCATATAAGTTAAATTCGCAGGGCTTAAAAGGAAAAATTTTTTAACTCTCTCGTCATGATGACGGGACAAATAATAAATCACTTTGTTCGCGCCTAAAGAATGTCCTGCAAGAATTATATATTTATATCCGGCATTCTCTGCAAAATCTAAATAGGCTTCAATATCTTCATCAGTGTATGAAAATCTCTCGTTCCATGAGCCTATGATTTCTTCTTGGCCAGTTTTGACGTTGACGGTTCGAATTTCGCCGAAAGCGTCATTAGTCTGAGCGTAAATAAAATCATAGCCGCCCTCGTTCAGGGTATCGCCGAAATTATAATAAAAAGGGTTTGAATAAAAATTTCCGTGAATACCTGTAATTGAAATCATGACGGTGTCGGTGCCTCTGCTTTTTTCATTTGAAAATAAAACGCCGTCTAAAACAGTTCCGCGTTTTGTCGCTACTTTAATCTCTTGCATTTTAATTTTTCCTGAAGACACATTTATGACAATCTGAAGAATAGCAGCGGTTGCACGAGATACATTTTGACTCGCTTGAAATTTTATTTTGAAATTTAAGCGGCAGATCCGGCTCGCAAAGTAACGGTCTTGAAAGCGATAACATTTCGATTTTAGTTTCGTTCAAAATTTCGTTCATGAAGTCAAGACTTCTCAAGCCTCCGACTAAAATAACGGGCGTTTTAATTTCGCTTGCAAGTTTTGAAGCAAAATCTAAAAAATATCCTTCATTTTTATGAGGTTTTATCCAAGCGACAGAAGTTCCGTTGCCGCTGACTTCGATAGAGTCAATCCCGGCTTCAGATAAAATTTTGCAAATTAAAAGACTTTCGTTTTCATCGAGACCGCCGACAGTGAAATCGCTTGAATTAATTTTTATGGTAACGTGAAAACCCGGAGCAGCTTTTTTAATTCCGTCTAAAATTTCAAGGACGAGTTTAATTCTATTTTTAGTTGAACCGCCGTATTCGTCATTTCTATGATTTATAAAAGGACTTATAAAACGGCTCAAGAAAAAGAAATGCGCCGCGTGAATTTGAACACCGTCAAAACCCGCTTCTTTTGCTCTTATAGCCGCGTCAATAAAATTATCTCTGACTGAATAAATTTCTTTTATCGTCATTTCGTCAGGTTCAATCTGATAATGTTCGCGGTAAAAAGCTCCTAAAGCTATTTGAGCAATAGCCGCGCAATTTTGAGCGTGAATAATATCAACTAATTTTTTATATTGAGAAATTAAAAAATCTTCGGAGAGCCTCATCATTCCGCCGAAATAAAAATCATCTGATGAGACGCTCGTGAAGCCCGTTATTATTGTCCCGACTCCGCCGCGTGCAAGTTCGTCATAAATTTTATAAATTTCTTCATTAATGCTTCCGTCAAGATATGCAAGAGCCTCCCAAGTTGCTGAACGGACAAGGCGGTTTTTAGCGTGCAAATTATTTAATTGAATTTCGTCAAAAATATTTTTCATTTTTTTAATCAGCTTAACTCCTTAAAATTTGATTATTAAATCTTGCGAAATTATAATTATCAGCAATAAAAAAACAAGAATGAAGAAATTTCTTTATAACTATAAAAAATATACTAAGGAGAATTAAAAAATGTCTAATCAACCGCTCCCTAAAGAAAAAAATATTTATGAAACAGACTGCCCGATCCTTTATGCTATGGAGATAATCGGACAAAAATGGAAACTCCCGATTTTATGGTACATTGCAGACACTGAGAAAAAGACTTTACGTTACGGCGAACTTGAAAGAAAAGTCGTAGGAATAACGGCTACAATGCTTACGAAATGTCTGCGTGAATTAGAAAAAGATAAATTAATTAAACGAAAACAATATAACACAATCCCTCCGACTGTCGAATATTCGCTGACGAAACGCGGAAAAACTTTAATTCCAGCTCTCGAGTCTGTTTATAAATGGGCTGAAAAACAAATGAAAAAATGATTTCACGCAATTAAACGAATTGACGCGCCTAAATCCTAAAACTAAAATAACCGGCAGAATTTTTAAGAAAGGATTTGACGGTTGAAAAATGATGTTCAGTTCTGCTGATTTACTTTTGCCGAATTTTTTAACGGTAAAAGATTTTTCTAAATGGGCAGTTATTGCCTGCGATCAATTTACTTCACAGCCGGAATATTGGGAGCGCGTAAAAAATTTAGTGAAAGGCTCGCCTTCTGCTTATAATTTAATTTTGCCTGAAGCTTTATTAAGCGAAGATAATACCGAAAAAATTTCGCAGATTAACTCGGCTATGAATAATTATTTAACTGAAAATATTTTCACTGAATATAAAAATTCTTACGTTTATATCGAGAGAACTTTATTAGACGGCTCAGTCAGGCGCGGGCTTGTCGGCGTTATCGACCTCGAAGAATATGATTATAAACACGGCTCGACTTCAAAAATCCGTGCAACCGAAGAAACTGTAACGGAAAGAATACCGCCGCGAAAAAAAATCCGCGAAAATGCTCCGATAGAATTATCTCACGTTATTTTGCTCTGCGATGACGATAAACGCGAAATAATTGAACCTCTGACGCTTGAAAAAAATAATTTTAGAAAAATTTATGACTTTGATTTAATGCTTGATTCTAAAAATATTAAAGGCTGGCTGATAACGGGCAATGAAGCTGAAAAATTAAATTCAAAAATTAAAAATTATGAAGAGAGAAAATCTAAAGAACTTTCTGTTGTCTATGCTATAGGGGACGGAAATCACTCGCTCGCCGCCGCTAAAGCCTGCTATGAAGCCGGAGAAACTTCGCGTTATGCAATGGTCGAACTTGAAAATATTTACGATGAGGCTTTGAAGTTTGAACCTATTCACAGGCTCGTGAAAAATATAAATCCCGAAGAATTTTTAAGCGGACTTGAAAAAGAAATTTGCCTGCCTGACAGCAGACACGGCCTGAAAGATTTTAATAACTCAAATTCTTGGTCTATAAATTTTTATTCGCAAAATAAAACAGGTTCTATTAATATAAATAAATCTTTAGGAGCATCGGCTTTGATAGTCCTGCAAAAATATCTTGACGAAAAAAAATTCGAGATTGATTACATTCACGACATTGAAGCACTAAAAAATCTTTCTGAAAATAAAAATTCTGTCGGCTTTGAAATGCCTCCGTTTGATGACGGCGCGAAAAAAGATTTTTTCAAAATTATTTCAAAGTCCGGCGTAATGCCCCGAAAAACTTTCTCGATGGGACACGCTCAAGAAAAAAGATTTTATCTTGAAGCAAGGAGAATTAAATAATGCTCGCGGATTTAGGATTATTTTACTGCGCTTTCTTCTGGGGCTTGAGTTTCGTCAGCATGAAAATTTTAGTCGGAGTTTATCCTACGTGCTGGATTTTATTTTTAAGATTTACAGCAGGAGCGGGATTGATATATTTATTTTTTCATAAACGTATCAATAAATCTATTGCTCACGATTTCAAAGGCGGCACTATTTTAGGATTTTTGTTATTTTTGGCGTTAGCTACTCAGACTATCGGATTAAATTACATCGGCGGAGGACGTTCAGCTTTTATTTCAGCGATTTATGTTTTAATGGTGCCGCTGATAATTTGGGCATTGCTGAAAATTTTTCCGGGCTGGGTAACTTTGGGCGCGGCTGTCTTGTGTGTTTTTGGAATGTATCTGCTGACGGGTGATGAAATGTCCGGGACTTTTAATTTCGGTGATTTTTTGACGCTCGTATGCGCTTTAATTTTTGCAATTCAAGTAATTTTAATAGGATATTTTACTAAAGGATGCGACCCTATAACGCTGAGTTTTACTGAATTTATTTCGCTTGCTTTATTTGCGTTATTGAGTTCGTTAATGTTCGAGACACGTACTGAATTAATAGATGTTGAGAGCCTGCCGGAACTTATTTTTACAATAATTTTATGCACATTCGGCTGTTACATGGTACAAATTTGCGCACAAAAATTTGTAAAACCTGCACGCGCTACAATAATAATGAGCCTCGAATCAGTTTTCGGGCTTTTAAGCAGTGTGATTTTACTCGGCGAGCCTGTTTCATTTAGAAGCGGACTGGGTTGTGTTTTAATTTTAGCAGCTGTATTAACTGCAGAACTTGAGCCGTTCTTAAAATTAAAAAAACTTAGGAGCTGAAAAAATTTGTTTACTAACTTCATAACCGGAACAAATTGGCTTTTAATTTTATCGCTGATATTCGGAAGCGCGGCTCTTTCAGTCTTAGGGGATTCGCTTGGCTCAAAATACGGCAAACAAAGAATTTCACTCTTCGGCCTGCGTCCCAAAAGGACAAGTCAATTAATCACGGCTTTTACAGGAGCGTCAATAGCTGTCGGTATTTTAGTAGTAATGTCAGTTTTTTCGCAAGATGTCCGCACAGCTTTATTCGGTATGAAAATGTTAAGACAGCAAATGTATGATTTGCAGTTTCAATTAAACCGCAGTGAAGAAAATACAGAAGAAATCCGTGCGAGCCTTGCAGAAACGTCAGCAAATTTAGAGATAACCGGTGCCGAGTTAGACACATTGAAAAACGATAAATTATTACTCGAACAGGAAAAAAACGAACTTGAAGCCTCGTTGAAGATCATGCGCGAAGAGTCCGAGCAGTTAAAGCGCGACTTGAAAACCATGAAAAGCGAGGCTATAGCTTTAAGTGCGAATGTTTTATTAGGCCAGACGACTTTTGAAGCGGGCTTAACTCATGAAGAAGTCGTTGAAGAATTAAATGCTTTTAAGCAGCAAGTTAGACTGCAGGTTTTATCTATAATTTCTCAGCAATCTTTTACGAGACTGCGGGACGTTCCTATTAATTTTGACAGCGAAATCGAAGCGGCTTTGATAAAAGAACTTGAAAGCTCAGATATTCGTCAATATGTCCGTGCAACATCGGGAGAAAATTATACTCTCGGCGAACTCGGAGAAAATTCACAAATTAATGTAGTTTTGCAGAGCGGCGCAAGTATTTTAATGTATCCTGACGGAGAGCCTGTTTATCGAAAATTTTTCACGAATGACAGAACTGACTCAAAAACGACGGCGGAAGAAATTTTGCATATTTTTCTGCGTGAACTCAGAACTAAAGTTATTAATGACGGAATTTTGCCCGACCCGGGAACTAATAACGTAGGAACTCTTGACGGCGAAACTTTTTTTAATATTGTCGACGAGTTAGAGCAGATAACTGAGCCTGTTATAATCAGTGCATTAGCTTCAGGCGATATTTATACTGAAGGCCCTGTTGTTATAAATATAATTTTTGAGGAGTGAAATTAAAATGTTGACATCAATAAAAGACTACGTAGAAGAAATTAAACTTGACGATCCTCAGCAAAATTTGCGCGTTAAAAAGAATGAGGAAGAATTAAAAAAACTTCGCGGAGTTTTCTCAAAGTACGCGAGGCATGACCTCAGCATTGATGAAATCATGGAACTCGAAAAAGAAGTATACAGAGAAGCACGTGAAGAAGCAGCAGTTGAAAGGTATCTTAGAAGCTATGATATTACTGGACGCTAATATAATAGTTCGTTATCTTGCAAAAGATAACGATGAAATGTATTACAAGGCTGAAGAATATATTCACAGCGGAGACGCTTTTGTTACAACGGAAGTTATTGAAGAAGTTATTTACGTTCTTAGAAAAGTTTACAATTTTGGACGTTATGAAATTTCGCGCTTACTGATAGCTTTTTTGCGTTTAGTAACCGTCAGCGATGCTGAAATTGTTGAATGTACTCTTGAAATTTATGGGAAGACAAATTTAGACTTTGTTGACTGCGTTCTTTTTGCTTATCATAAATTGTTCGGTTTTGAAATCGCAACTTTTGATAAACAGCTTATAAAATTAATGTCGCGTTCGGATTCAGGAGAAGAATTTTGAGCCCTCACGTTATAATTTACACTGACGGAGGAGCGTCTCCTAATCCGGGCAAAGGCGGCTGGGCAGCAGTTTTATATTCTCCCGAACACAATGCCAAGCGCGAAATTTACGGCGGCGAACTTGCTACAACTAATAACAGAATGGAAATCACAGCGGCTATTAAGGCTCTTGAGGCGTTAAAGACTTCCTGCGATGTAGATTTATATACTGACTCGGCTTATTTATGCAATACTTTCGCTAAAAAATGGATTTATAAATGGAAAAAAAATAATTGGAAAAGCTCGTCCGGCGATGTCTTAAATAGAGATTTATTGGAAAAATTATATTCGCTTACAAAAATTCATAATGTTATTTGGCATCATGTTAAAGGGCACGCCGACAACGAATTAAATAATAGATGTGATGAACTTGTTCACAAAGCACGCGGAGAACTTAGTTAAAATTTTTTTGCATTTTCTTTGGCCGGTTAATTGTCCCGTCTGCGGCAAGCCGTCTGAAATAATCTGCCCGGAATGTGCAAGGCTTTTATTCGCTGAAAAAATCATAAATAAAAAAGTTGAAAATCTCGAAATTTTTTCGGCTTCTTTTTATCACACGAGCATTAATAAATTAATTTCCGATTTCAAATATTCCGGTTTCCGCGCTTTATGCAGACCTTTGGGGCGCGCTATGGCTGAATTTTTTATAAAACCTAAAGCTGATTATCTTTTGCCCGTGCCTTTGCATTTGAAAAGCGAACGGAATTATAATCAGGCTCTCGAAATTTCAAAAGGTTTGAGCGACGTTTGGAACATAGAAATTTTTGACGGCGTTGAATGGTCGCGCGAAATGCCCCGCCGAGCCGGATTAAATTTTTCCGAACGAATGAATTTAAGTTCTAACGCTTTTTTAGTTCCTAAAAATATTCACGGATTAAATATTGCTATAATCGATGATGTTTGCACGACAGGAATGACTTTATTAAGACTTTCCCAAGCCTGCAGATATAAAGGCGCGAATGTCATCGGGGCTTATACTCTTGCATCAGTAAGCGAATATTAAAAAAATTTGAAAGGACGTTAAAAAATTTTGCAGACAGAAAATAAAAACGAAAATAAAAATAATAATAAAAATCCTTCAATGATCCGTCATGCTGTAATGATGATGGCCGGGACTTTAATGAGCCGTGTTTTAGGACTTGCCCGTGAAATTTTAGTCGCGGCATATTTCGGGGCTACAGGAAGCATGGACGCTTTTAACATTGCTTATACTCTCTCGAATTTAGCGCGGCAGTTATTAGCAGAAGGAGCATTATCGGCGGCGTTTGTGCCGGTGTTCTCGAAAGTTTTGACTGAAAGCCGCGAAAAAGCCTTAACTCTTGCACGTCAGACTATGACGGTTTTATTAATAGCTACGGGTTTAGTTGTAGGACTTGGAATTTATTTTTCTCCTGTTCTGATTAATATCATGGCACCAGGCTTTGACGCAAAAAATTATGAACTTGCCGTGAGCATGACTCAGATAATGTTTCCGTTTTTGATTTTCATTTCAATCGGGGCGTTGACTATGGGCGAATTAAACAGCTTGGGCTCGTTTTTTATTCCTGCATTGTCGCCTGCTTTCAGCAATTTAATTTTTATAATTACAGCTCCGTTTTTTACGATTAAGTTCGGAGTTTACGGTCTTGCTTATTCAGTTTTATGCGGAGGTTTTGCTCATTTTTTAGCGCAGTGGCTTTGGGGCTTCAAAATGAAAGCAGTTTTATATCCTGCTGTCCCTGATATGAGAGATAATAATCTGCGTAAAATCATGAAATTATTTTTGCCTTATGCCGCAGGACTTTCATTAAACCAAGTTAATCCTGTAATAAGCCGTATGTTAGGCTCGTTCCTGCAGGAGGGGAGTATTTCAGTCTTAAATTACTCGAATAGAATTTTACAGCTTCCTTTAGGTTTATTTGTGATAGCAATTTCGCAGGCAGTTTTGCCGCAGTTGGCCCGTGCTAAAACAGATGAAGAATTTACGGATATGTTAAGACAGGCTGTGAGATTTGCTTTATTTGTAGTTCTGCCTGCTTCATTGGGATTAATAGAGATTTCGAGCGAATTTGTTCATTTAATTTTTGTGCGCGGAAATTTCAACGGCTGGGCTTGGGACGCAACCTCATCGACTTTGGCTCTCAGTATGTTAGGGCTTCCCGGAATGGCGTGCTCGACTGTAATAATGAGGGCTCTTTATGCTCTATCAATGCCTCGCGAGGCTTTCAAAGTAACTTTATTCAGTGTAGTGTCGACCGCAGTATTTTCATTAATTTTAGTTTATCCGATGAGTTATAACGGTCTTGCTCTTGCTCCGGGAATTGCTTTTACTTTGTCGGGATTTTTAGGTTTATATTACGTAAAGAAAAAATTAAACCGCCCATTGAAAATTATCACAAAAAAATTTTTCTGGGATTATTTAGTTGCTCTGACTGTTTTAGACGCTTCGATAATGATTTTTAGATTTTTATTGCCTTATAGTCCTGACGCTAAATTATTAATCCGTGCTTCATGGTGTTTAGCTGTGATAACATTAGCGGCTGCTGCTTACGGAATTACAACAATAAAAATGAAATTTGAGGAATGGAATTTATTAAAACAGGCTTTCAAGCGTTAAATTGTTTGCGGGCGTGTTCCACTTCGTCCCTATTGTTAGCCCCGAAAAAGGGGTTATCGTTTTCAAGTGTGCTTATAATAATATATAATTGTTTATAAAATTTTTAATTTTTATAGGAGAAGATAATTTATGAAAATTTCTAAAAAAGTGCTTAGTCTTTTACTGACTGCGCTTACGGTTTTAAGTTTTGCTGTTTGCAGTTCAGCAGACATAACACCGGCTGACCTTGTTGTCTACGGTAAAATTTTTACATCTGAAAATAATCAGATTGTTGAAGCCTTTGCTGTAAAAGACGGAAAATATGTCTATGTAGGCGATAAGAAAGGCGTAGAAGCATTTATCGAAAAAGGCAAAACTGAAGTTATAGACTACACCAGAAAAGGTCTTGTTATGCCGGGCTGCGGCAACGGACACGCTCATTATATGATAGGTTACGGCACTAAATCCGTAGGAACGATGATTGACAGGGAAGACAGTGTTGAAAAGTTTATGACAAAAACCGTTCCCGCTGCGGTCAAAAAAGCAAGGGACACAGGAGCAACGGCTATCTTCGGCTTCGGCTGGAGTCTCCTGAAACTTCAAGATAATATGCCTACCCGTCAACAGTTAGATGCAATTTGCAGTGATATTCCCATGTATTTTGCAGATGATGAAGGCCACAAAGGGCTTGTTAACACCATTGCTCTGGTCAATGCAGGTATTATGAAAGCAGACGGCACTGTACTAAAGAAAGAAATACGCGGCGGCGAGATTGTTATGGGCGAGGACGGAACTCCTACAGGTTTCCTTAAGGAGCAGGCCGGTACTTATGTACGTTCATTTCTTGACAATGAAAATCTCTATCCGGTTAACACAGCAAAAGCAAATATGCTGCAAATTCAAGAGCAGTTGTTATCAGAAGGTTACACAATGTATCTCGACGGCTACTCTACGTATTTCCGCAATAATAATTTCTATCAAGCAGCTCAACAAATGGACAAAGCCGGCGATATGCACTTTATGTTGGGCACGGCTTACGAAATCGAAAGCTGGATGAATATTGATGATGTTTTGCCCCAAGCTATTGACGTTCAAAAATACGCTTCAAAACACGTTAAAACAAACTGGATAAAACTTTTCATGGACGGCACTGTTGAGACGGGTACAGGATTTGTTGAGCCGCTTTATCCCGATGGTCATCAAGGTCTGCCCAACTGGTCGGAAGAAGAACTTACGGAAATTACGCGCAAGTTCAATGAAAAAGGCTTAACGATGCACATACATACTATGGGCAATATGGGCGTTAATCGTGTTGTCAACGCATATATCAACGGCGGAAAAGATGAAATGCGCAATACTCTTATTCACGTTCGTAACGTCAACGAGCCGGATTACAAACGTATGGCGGAACATAATATTTATGTTGCCGGAAGCCTGCTTTGGCATCACAACACTGATGAGGTACAAAAGTTATTGGTTGAGCTGCTTCCTGCGAACATGGGCGACAAAGGTTATCCAATGAAATCATTTTTCGATAATGGCGTAAATATCTCATCACACTCAGATTACCCAGCATTGAGCGGCAGTCCTGACGATCCTTTCGGAATTATGGAAATTGCTGTAACAGGTGTGCTTCACTCAGAGAATGCAAAAACTTGGTGGCCTGAAGAACTCTTAACACGCGAGCAGGCTCTCACAACTCTTACTATTAACGTAGCAAAGCAGATGTTCATTGAAGATGAGCGGGGCAGCATAAAAGCAGGCAAATATGCGGATTTTCTCCTTGTAGATAAAGACGTTTTAACTTGCCCGGTTATGGAAATTCACAATGCAAAGCCCGAAGCTACATACTTTGAGGGTAAAAAAGTTTTCGCAAGGTAAAATTTTTTGAATAAATTTCAGACAATATTTTAGAATAGAGAGAAAATTCAGTTCTCTCTATTTTTTTATTGTGTATAATTTAATTAAATTTTTATAGGAGGAGAAAAAATGAAAATCTCGAAAAAATTATTTATGCTTTTAGCAGCTGTGATTATAGCTGTAAGTTTTGCTGTTTGCAGTTCAGCGGCAGAAAACGTTACCTCCCTCCACGCTGACCTTGTAGTCTACGGTAAAATTTTTACATCTGAAAATAATCAGATTGTTGAAGCCTTTGCTGTAAAAGACGGAAAATATGTCTATGTAGGCGATAAGAAAGGCGTAGAAGCATTTATCGAAAAAGGCAAAACTGAAGTTATAGACTACACCGGAAAAGGTCTTGTTATGCCGGGCTGCGGCAACGGACATTCTCATTATATGCTTGGTTATGCACTCAAAACAATCGGTACAACTATTGATTTAGACGAAAAGCCGGACAAATTTTTGGCGGAAACTGTTCCTGCTGCTGTCAAAAAAGCAAAGGAAGCAGGAGCAAAGGCTATATTTGGACAGGGCTGGAATTTAGTCTCTTTCCAAGATCATATACCGACCCGTCAAGAGTTAGATGCTATTTGCAGCGATATTCCCATGTACTTTTTAGACGATGAATGCCATAAGGCTTTGGCAAATACTATTTTGCTTGTTAAGGCAGGCATTATGAAAGAAGACGGCACTGCGGGCAGGACAGAATTACGCGGAGGCGCGATTGGAACAGACGCTGACGGTATTCCTAACGGTTTTTTGTCAGAACAGGCTCAAACTTATGTACGCTCTTTCTTAGACAATGATAATCTTTATACCCTTGACAGAGCCTTAGCTAACTTAGCAGAGATTGAGCATCATATGTTGTCAGAAGGCTATACGATGTACACTGAAGGCTGGGGAAATTATTTCGTTAATACTAATTACTATGAGGCTCTTCAGCAATTAGACAAAGCCGGAAAACTGCACTTCGTAGCGGGTCTGCCCTACGAAATTGAAAGCTGGATGGATATGGATGAAGCTTTGAACAGAGCTGTTGATGCTAAAAAATTTGCGTCAAAACGTGTAATGCCGAGATGGATTAAACTTCTTGTTGACGGCACTGTGGAAAGCGGTACAGGATTTGTAGATCCGCTCTATCCTGACGGACATCAGGGTATTGCCAACTGGGAAGAAGATGAAGTTACAGAATTAACTCGCAAGGCTAATGAGAAAGGTTTAACCATGCACATACACATCATGGGAAACAAAGGTGTTAACCGCGTTGTCAATGCTTTTGTAAACGGCGGAAAAGATGAAATGCGCAATACTCTCGTTCACGTCCGCAACGTCAATCCGGAAGATTATAAGCGTATGGCAGAACATAACATATATATCACCTCCGGCATAACTTGGCATCATAACAAAACAGGAGAAGCTGACTATATGCGTGAGCACGGCATGGCTCCTATAGGCCAGGAAGACAAGTCTTATCCTTTTAAGTCATTTTTCGATAACAATATCCCCGTAACTATTCATTCAGACTATCCGGCATTGAGCGGAAGTCCTGATGATCCGTTCGGAATTATGGAGATAGCTGTAACAGGTGTACTTCACTCCGAAAATGGAGATCCTTGGTGGCCTGAAGAACTCGTAACACGCGAGCAGGCTCTCACAGCTATGACTATTAACTGCGCAAAGCAAATGTTCATTGAAGACGAAAGAGGCAGCATAAAAGCAGGCAAATATGCAGACTTTTTACTCTTAAATAAGGACGTTTTAACTTGCCCTGTTATGGAAATTCACACTGCAAAGCCCGAAGCTACATATTTCGAGGGAGAAAAAGTTTTTTCTAAATAGTTTCTGCGATATTAGAGAGGGAAGCACTGAAAGCAAAACCCTCTCTGATATAAACTATAAAATTTATGAGGAGAAAAACATATGAAAGAATTTGAGAATAAATATCCGTATTTCTGGCTAATTTTAGGTCTGATACTTACAATGCTTTCTTACGGCATTTTCAATACCGGCATATGTGCTTGGATATTTGCTGTACCGCTTATCAGATTTATTAACAACCGCACAAAATGGTCATCAATTATTTTAATGCTCATTGGTATGATAATTGCGGCCAACATCACATTTTTCAGACTTGTTGAAGATGATTTTAACATTCAAAATCAACTGTTTTGCACATTCAACGGTATAAGAATTTGGTTTCCTTTTTTTGTTTATTTTCTTTGCAGATATTTGGGAGCTAAAAAAATCATTGCTTACTATGCTTTCCCTGCGGCAGTAGCAGCAGCAGAGTTTTTTATAGATAATCCGTTTGTTTCGGTAATGACTTCGCTGTCTGTATCGCAATTTTGGAATTTAGGTCTAATGCAGGTTGCAAGTGTTACCGGCGTAGTCGGAGTTTCATTTATAGTAACTTTGTTCGCTTCGATCGTAAATTATATCTGGGAAAAAGGAGCACGCAAAGATACAATTATAAATGCTGTCGGATATGGAATTGCTGTAGTTATAATTACGAGCATAGGTATGTTCACAGTAGAGAAAATAACAACAGTTGATCAGACAGTAAGAGTAGCAGCGGGCGTGGAAAATTTTAACCAGTTACTTAAAGATAAATCTATTCTTGCTCAATATACCGGCTCAGATGAAGAAAAAATGCTTCAGGCAAATGTTGATATAATTGCTGAACGTGCAAAAAAAGCAGTGCAAAATGAAGCAGCGTTGTTAGTTTTTCCTGAAGAGGCTTTTGCTTGTTCTGAACCTTCAACTGAAAAATTTATTGAGCAGGTAAAAAGCATAGCGAAAGAAAACAAAATTAATATAATATTTCCTCTTCTCAGACTTCCGTTAGATGAAGCTCAAAAAGAGAAAAACACTTTGAATTTTATAAACAGCAGCGGCCAGCTCTTAAATACTTATCTGAAAAATCATCTTGTTCCGGTAGTAGAAGAACCGTTCACGGAAAGAGGCGACGGCAAAACTCCTGTTATTGAAGTTGACGGAGTGAAATACACTTATCTTATCTGCGCTGATTACACTTCAAATAAATATGCTTATAACGGCAGAGAAGCAGATATTTTTATAAATCCGTCTTATGACTGGAAAGCGTTTCAATATTTTACGTCTTATGCTGTACAAGCCCGTGCTATAGAGTGCGGTTTCTCAGTTCTCAGAAATCCTGTAAACGGCAATATTATTCTTTATGATATGTACGGCAGGCCTCTTCATATGGCAAATGTTATGAACGTTCATACAGGCATAATTTATCTTGATATTCCCAAGCATGGAAGAGAAACTATATACGGTTCTACAGGCAACTGGTTCCCTTGGACTTGCGCAATATATTCAATGCTTGCCGTTCTTAGCGGTTTTGTCTGGAAAGAAAAAATTATTTAAGATAAAGAAATTAGGATTGAGAAAAGTTAAATTTCTCGCTCCTAATTTTTTTATTTTTTACAAACTGTTTTTTTCTAAATAATTTTCAAGTTCTTTAATTAATGCTTCACCGTCAAAATTCCTAAATATTTTCTTAAAGCAGCCGGCTATCATCGGATTTAAGTCTAAAATTAATTCCGCTGATCTTGTGTCTGTTTTCATTCCGTAACATCTTTTATTTTCCGCATAAGCTATTCCGAGTTCAATGCAGGCTCCCTCATCGGGGACACGGCCGTCTAAATTCATGAAAAGTATATCGGCTTTGCGGATTTCACTCACGTCTTTTTCAAAAATCATTTTCGTGAGTTCTTCTTCGGTCTTGCCCTCTAACATTGCTGCTTCAAAACCGTCGCGCTGAGGCAGAAAAACTTTGTAGCCGTGTTTTTCGAGGATATTAGCAATTTTCAAGTTATAATCTTTTTCAGCTTGGCAGAACATCGGACCTGCAAAATAAACTTTTTTGCCTGCGTTATCGTCTGTAATTTTTTCATAGCCGTCATTAACTTTTTTGACTTTAATTATTCCGGGCTCTTGAATGTGCATACCTGCGATTTTAATTTTGTTTTCAGCGGCGTAATCAAGAATTTTTTTGCGCGATTTTACAGCCTGCACCGGATCAACATCATATTTAACTGCAACATCAGGGACAGGAAGCTGAATTTCAATGAAGTGCATAATGTCGCCGACGATTAATAATTCTTCACCGTCAATTTTTATATCAAAAACTGTATGGCCGGGCGTGTGTCCTGAAGCGTCAAGGGCTTTAATTCCGTTAAAAATTTCATCGCCGAATTCAAAAACATGAATTTTATCTTTATACAAATTTAAGGCTTTAATAACGTTTTCATTTTTTAATTCATTGACCCAGTAATCGCGCTCAATTCTTGAAACGTAAATTTCAGCGTTAGGGAAAGCAGCCTGATTATCACCGCCGACAAGTCCGCCGAAATGATCAGGGTGTAAATGAGTTAAGAAAATTGTTTTTACATCAGAATTTTTCACGCCGTTTTCTTCGAGACGTTTTATAATGTTGCCGTTCTTTAAGCCCGTATCAAATAAAATTTCGCGGCCGGGAACTTTGACATAAAAAGCTAAAATTTGGCTTTTAACTTCACCGTCAGGAATAAATTTAGCTTTTTGTTCTTCAGTCGCTCCGATTAAAAGCGCGGTGTCATTTTTACCTTGTCTTTCTAAGAGAGAAGTTACTTCGACAGCACCGGCAAAACTTGCAGAAGCGAAAATGAAGATAAAAAATAATGCCGCTAAAAAAATTTTTTGCATAGCTTAAAACCTCCTAAAAAAATTTCTTGAAATATATTATACTTAAAAAATTATGAATATAATTAATGAATTTTCACGCGCAGGAATTTTATTGAACGCTATAAAAGCACCTCAGGCAATTTTTGAAAAACTTTGCGGAAATTATGATCCTGACGAAATATTTAGAGGCAAAAATTTTTGGAAAGAATTAGGTCTTAATGAAAAACATCAGGAAAAATTATCGAAATTAATTTCAGAAAATTGGCATGAGAAAGAATTTTTAAGGCTCGAAAAAATTGACGCGAGATTTATAACTTCAAAAGATTTAGATTATCCTGCGAAATTAAAAGACTTAAAGAAACCTCCAGTAGGTCTTTATGTTCGGGGACAGGCGAATATTTCTCTGCCGTCTATAGCTGTCGTAGGGACTCGAAAATGCAGCGATTACGCAAGAATTACGGCCACGAATTTAGCTAAGGCCGCTGCTCAAAAAAATATTATTATCATCAGCGGCGGAGCGAGGGGAATTGATACGGCTGCTCACAGGGGCGCGCTTGAAGCTGACGGAGTAACAATTTCAGTTTTCGGTACAGGAATTGACAGAGTTTATCCGGCTGAAAACAGAGATTTATTTTCAAGAATTTTAGAACGCGGAGCAGTTATTTCTGAATTTCCTTTAGGCACTGGCGGCGAGTCTTGGCATTTTCCTGAACGAAACAGAATTATAGTAGGAATGGCCTCACGGGTTGTTGTAGTCGAGTCTCCTGAAGGCGGCGGAGCAATGCTGACGGCAAGGGCGGCTCTTGAAATGAAGCGTGAAGTCTGGTCAGTTCCGGGACGAATTTCTGACGATGTATGCCGCGGCACTAACGAACTTTTTAACGAGGGAGCAAAAGCAACGGTAAGCGTTCAGGATTTTATAGAAAAAATCATAGGAAAAACCGAGCAGCTTAATTTGAATTTTGAAGAATATCTCGAAGCAAAGCCGGGCGAACTTAAAAATTCCGCGCCTAATCTCAGCAGCGAAGAAAAAATAGTTTATTCGATTTTACAGCGTCAGGGCGGAAGACTTCCCGATGATATTCAAAGAGAAAGCAAACTTGATTTTGCAACCGTGCAGGAGGCTTTAATGAATCTTGAAGCAAACGGCTTAATTATGAACTCAGCCGGGAGATATTCAGCAACGGCGTGAAAAATTTTTTCATGATATAGTCAAAGAACTTGAAAAATTGAATAAATAATATATTCAAAGCACTTAAAAAATAACATTCGATTTCATAATAAAAGTTAGGGGTGAGAAGGGTTTGTCAATAGTTTTGTGTAATTAATTTTCATATCCCAAAAACTCTGTCAGC
>CAMVMK010000005.1 GCA_947168585.1 uncultured Fretibacterium sp. | reverse complement strand
GGCGCTACATCCCCATAGCTAAAGCTAGGGGCTTTGCGCCGAATTTTCGGTAATTACAGCAAATATTACAGCAAAATCCATAGCCGTAAAATATTTTATCGGCAGCAGAAACGTTCCGACAAAACCGCGCTGGATAAAACCTATACTGTAATTCCAAATTAACTGCCCTTCATTATATTGCGTGAGCTCATTTAACTTAGGCAGGTTATCAAGCCACATCATCATAATATAAAACACGCAGAACAAAAGCGGCCAATATTCTTTTGCATTATCGCGGGCAAGTTTTAATTTCCCTGTCATCATGACAACATGCCTCCGCGAAATGAACGGGTATTAATTAATAAAGATTTTTTAGGAAAATTTTTATCTGAAAAGTTTGTTAAAAGAACAAAATCATAGCCGCAAGTCGAAAACTATTGTAACTATTTTCGTGCAACTTTGTCAAGATCCTTTCTACTTAAATTTTATAAAATTATAACATAAATAATATGCCTTCACCTATCATTCTGATATACTATAAAAAAACGGCGATATGTAATTTTTAGGAGGAATAATTTTTTATGAAAGGCATAGTTTTAGCCGGAGGAAGCGGCACTCGTCTTTACCCGCTCACTCTCGTAACTTCAAAGCAGTTGCTGCCTGTTTATGACAAACCTATGATTTATTACCCCGTTTCAATTTTAATGCAGGCAAAAATTAAAGATATTTTAATAATCTCAACTCCAGATGATTTACCAAGATTTGAAAAACTTTTAGGCAGCGGTTCGCAGTTCGGCGTAAATTTTTCTTACGCTGAACAAAAATCTCCTGACGGTCTTGCTCAGGCTTTTATAATCGGAAAAGATTTTATAGGCTCAGACACTGTCGCAATGATTTTGGGCGATAATATTTTTTCCGGACAGGGCTTAAAGAAAAAATTACACGAGGCCGTAGAAAATGCAGAGTCTAACAAAGGCGCAACAATTTTCGGCTATTATGTTGACGACCCTGAACGTTTCGGAATTGTAGAATTTGACCCTAACGGCCGTGCAGTCTCGATTGAAGAAAAGCCAGAACACCCTAAGAGTAATTACTGCGTTACTGGACTTTATTTTTATGATAACAGAGTTATAAATTTCGCGGAAAATCTTAAGCCTTCAAAACGCGGCGAACTTGAAATTACTGACTTAAACCGGATTTATTTAGAGCGCGGAGAGTTAAACGTCGAACTTTTAGGGCAGGGCTTCACGTGGCTCGATACAGGAACTCACGAAAGCTTGGCCGATGCTACGAATTTTGTTAAAACTTTGGAAACTCATCAGCATAGAAAAATTGCCTGCCTCGAAGAAATTGCTTACTTAAACGGCTGGATAACACGCGATGAAGTTTTGAAAGTCTACGAAAAATTAAAGAAAAATCAATACGGCCAATATCTGAAAGATGTTCTTGAAGGGAAATATCTTGATGCAAGAAGATAAACTAAAATTTTTTATTACCGGTGCTAACGGTCAGTTAGGCCGCGACTTAATCACAGAATTAACTTCACGGGGCTTTGAGTGTATCGCTTCAGGACGCGGAGAAAAATTTTCAGGCTCTGAAAACTGCGAATATATTTCGCTCGATATTACGGATTATAACGCGGTTGAAAATGCCCTAAAACAATTCATGCCCGGCAGAATAATTCATTGCGCCGCTTGGACAGCCGTTGACGCTGCCGAAGATGAAGAAAATAAAAATAAAGTTTTCGCCGTCAATGTTACAGGAACGAAAAATCTTGCACGTGCCTGCAAAAAAATTAATTCCGTAATGACTTATATCAGCACCGATTATATTTTTGACGGAACAGGCTCAAGGGCTTGGACACCTGAAGACGAAAATTTTGCTCCGTTGAATTTTTACGGAAAAACTAAACTTGAAGGCGAATTTGCCGTTAAAAAAATTCTTGAAAAATTTTTCATAGTTAGAATAGCTTGGGTCTTCGGCTCACACGGAAATAATTTCGTGAAAACTATGTTGAAAATAGCGCAAAATCACGACACTTTAAGAGTTGTTAATGATCAGATAGGAACTCCGACTTATACGCCGGATTTATCGCGGTTGCTTGTTGATATAAATTTAACCGAAAAATTCGGAATTTACCACGCTACTAACGAAGGAAATTATATAAGCTGGTATGATTTTGCTTGCGAAATTTTTTCTCAGGCCGGACTTGATAATATAAAAGTC
This sequence comes from uncultured Fretibacterium sp., assembly GCA_947168585.1. GTDB lineage: Bacteria > Synergistota > Synergistia > Synergistales > Aminobacteriaceae > JAFUXM01. The sequence continues at coordinate 84,939 of CAMVMK010000005.1, read as the reverse complement.
ATTCCTGTTTCGAGTGCGGAATACGGAGCAGCTAAGGCCAAGCGGCCTTTTAACTCGAGGCTCGATAAATCAAAATTAAAAATTTCAGGCTTTAATTTATTGCCATCGTGGCAGGACGCTTTAAGGAGGTTTTTACATGGGACAAATTAGCGTTGAATATAACGCCGGAGGTATTGAGGGGCTTTGCATCATAACGCCTAAAGTTTACGGAGACAGACGCGGCTATTTTATGGAAACTTATAATAAAAATGACATGATTGAAGCCGGAATTGATTATAATTTCGTTCAGGACAATCAAAGCGGAAGCACTAAAGGAGTTTTGCGCGGTCTTCATTTTCAAATTAATTATCCGCAGACAAAATTAGTAAGAGTTATTAAAGGCTCGGTCTTCGATGTCGCTGTAGATTTAAGAAAAGGCAGCAAAACTTTTGGAAAATATTTCGGAGCTGAATTAAGCGCGGAAAATCACAAACAATTTTTAATCCCGAAGAATTTTGCTCACGGATTTTTAGTTTTGAGTGATGAAGCAGAATTTTTTTATAAATGCGACGATTTTTATCACCCTAACGATGAGGGCGGAATAATTTACAATGACCCTGATGTTAATGTTGCTTGGCCTAAAATTGACGTACCTTTTATTCTTTCGGATAAAGATTTGAAATTAAAAACTTTTAAGGAGATTTTTTAGCATGAAAATTTTAATCACAGGCGGAGCGGGCTTTATCGGAAGCAATTTTATTTTTTATATGCTCAAAAAACACCCGGACTATAAAATTATTTGTGTCGATAAATTAACTTACGCCGGAAATTTAGAGACGCTCAAAAATTTAATCGCCGAAAATAAAATTGATTTTTTTAAGATTGATATTTGCGACCGTGAAAGAATTTATGATTTATTCAGCCGCGAAAAGCCTGAAATTGTAGTGAATTTTGCTGCTGAAAGCCACGTTGACAGAAGCATAGATAATCCTGGAATTTTTGTATTTACTAACACACTCGGCACTGAAGTTTTATTAGATGCCTGCGTTAAATTCGGCGTAAAAAGATTTCATCAAATAAGCACTGACGAAGTTTACGGAGATTTGCCGCTCGACCGTCCCGATTTATTTTTCACGGAAAAAACTCCGCTTAAAACTTCTTCGCCTTATTCATCATCAAAGGCCGGAGCAGATTTATTAACGCTTGCTTATCACAGAACTTATAATCTGCCCGTGAGCGTCAGCCGCTGCTCGAATAATTACGGACCTTATCAATTTCCCGAAAAATTAATCCCTTTAATGATTAACAACGCCCTTAATGACAAAGATTTACCCGTCTACGGCAAAGGCGAGAACGTCCGGGATTGGCTTTATGTTGAAGATCATTGCCGAGCCGTTGATTTAATAATTCATGATGAAAATTCCTGCGGCGAAATTTATAACATCGGCGGACATAACGAAATGAAAAATATTGACATCGTTAAATTAATCTGCCGCGAATTAAACAAGCCTGAAAGTTTAATTAAATTCGTAACTGACAGGAAAGGCCATGACCTGCGTTACGCTATAGACCCTGAAAAAATTTATATTCGTCTGGGCTGGCTTCCCGAAACAAAATTTTCTGACGGAATTAAAAAAACTATTTCATGGTATCTAAATAATAAATCTTGGTGGCAGCCGTTATTAAAAAATTAGGAAGCAGAAAGTTTTTTTGTTCCTACTTCCTACTCCCTAATTCCTACTTGCTTTTTATTCCTGATGATGAGCAAGCATTACAGCACCGGCGATTGAAAGCAGTTTTGCTCTCGGTGAGTCTGCACGGCTCGTTAAGACTACGGGCGCAGCGGCTCCGATAATAAGTCCTGCTGTTTCGCTGCCTTTTGCAAAGAAGCTGATTGATTTTGCAAGAGCGTTGCCGACTTCAATCTGCGGAACCATGAGAATATCTGCATGACCGGCGACGGGTGATTTAATGTGCTTAATCTGGGCAGCTTCCTCGTTAATAGCGTTATCAAGAGCTAAAGGTCCGTCAACGATGCAGTTTTTAATCTGTCCGCGCTGGTTCATCTGGACTAGTGCAGTAGCATCAAGTGTGCAGGGCATTGCGGGGTTTACCATTTCGACTGCGCAGAGGCATGCGACTTTCGGAGTTTCAACGCCGAGTGAACGTGCAAAATTTACAGTGTTCTGAAGTATGTCGGCTTTCATAGCTAAATCCGGATACATGTTGAAAGCACCGTCAGCAATGAAAATTACTCTGTCATAGCCCGGAATTGAATGGAAGTAGCAGTGAGAAATTGCGCGTTTGCCGACACGAAGTCCGACTTCTTTATTTAACATTCCGCGAAGGAAGTTATCTGTGTGAAGCTGGCCTTTCATGTAAATGTCAGCGCGTTTTGAGGAAACTTCCGTAACTGCAACGACACCGCAGGCGGCTTCGTTAGTCTCAGGGATAATGTGATAGCTTGACTCTGAAGCTCCGGCTTCGGCTATGCAGGCTTTGACTTTGTCAGGGTTTCCGACGAGAGTGGCTTCGACAAGTCCGAGTTTGCGGGCTTCTTCGATTGCTGAGATTAATCCGGCATCTTCAGCCATAGCGACGGAAATTCTTTTGCGGCCTTTTTCAGCGCAAAGTTTTGAAGCTTCTTCGATTAACTGTGAAAGTGAACGAATCTGTTCCATTTTAATAAATTCCTCCTGATTAAATGATTTTTATAATTATAGATTATTTTTTCATAATCTAAAACTTTTGGATAATCATTAATAAAATAGAAATGATAAAGCAAAATAGATGAATTTCTAACTTAAAATTTTTTAGGGAAAATATTAGGATTGAAAATGTTTTGGCGGTCCTAGCGGGATTCGAACCCGCGCCGCAGCCTTGAAAGGGCTGTGTCCTAGGCCACTAGACGATAGGACCTTTCGTTTGGTGAATCGCGGGGGACTTGAACCCCCGACACCCGGATTAAAAGTCCGGTGCTCTACCGACTGAGCTAGCGATTCGCTCAAAACAACGAGGGGAATTATATAATTAAATCTTAAAAAATGCAAGTAAAAAAAATCAGCTTCGTCTAAATTTTTATTTCGACTCGGCTGAGTAAATTTTTTCTTTTTATATTTTATGCTTCAGGTGTTGTTGCGGGCGTTTGCGGCACAGAAGAAAGTGAAGCACCCATCGTATATTTCCGTGAATGTCTTTGAATTTCATCGCGGACTGCTAACGGGTTGGGGATGTTGTAGGCTTTGACTTCTTTTTCGGCTGTGCCTGGTGATGAGATCGAAATGTCGCCGATGTTCAAAAGAGTTTGAAAAGCGTTTTGGCTAACGTCAATGTCAGCGATTTTTGTGAGGCCGATTTCCTTCGATATTTTGAACTTTGAAAAGAATTTCGACGGACGGTACTCAACATATTCGACTTCTCTATTTTCGGGTCTGTCCGGGTCGTCTTTGAGAACAAGTTTCATTGTCTTCCGCTTGATAGCGATGCAAAGGAAAATAAAAACTTCAACAACCGCTACGATTGTCCACATCCATGTTAATTTTGCTCCTGAAGCGAGAGGCCCCCAGATACTTCCGGCAACAGCTAAAATAAAAATGAGAAGCATCAGCGAGAAAAGCCCGTAGAAGCTGCGCCACGCAGTTCTATATTCAATATAGGTTTTTTCCATAATAAAAATTGTTCCTCCTTGTTTAACGATAAAAACGATAAAATTTTTAGTAAATTTATTATAACATTACTGATTGAAATAAAAAATTTTTCATGCTGTTAAAATTTTGTTTGCGGTTTTATTTTGAAATTTATCTCTGCGAAAAATTATGATTGCTAAGAAATTTAAGCATTTTTGTAGTTGAAAATGTAGTTGAAAAAATATTTTTCTGGAGATTTTTTGAACGGCCATAAAAAACAATTCGGCAAGACTTTTAACCTTTTCTATGTTATAATTAATTCGATAAATTGACAAAGCACATAGCTTCGGCGTGTGCCGGTGGTTTTATTCTTGCCTATGTCTATTATAACACAGCGCAGAAATAAAGCTATTGTTAGTTATGTGCAAAAAATTTTTTTGATGGATTTGATAACGAAAGGAGGCGGTTTCAATGGCATACAGCAAACCGAAAACAGTAGCGAAAAGCGCAAAGAAAAGTTCGTTCGTAGCAGGCTGCCCGGAAAAAGGTAGGCAGGGTCATAACTGCCTGAATTGCGAAAGAACACAGTAATCTAATTTTAGGTTCCCGGAGTGTTTTTATCCTCCGGGTTTTAATTTAATTTCATGGAGGAATAAAAATTGTTAATTTGCCTCGCTAAAGATTCATTCGTCCGTTCTTACGGCGACATCGGCTACATAACTAACCAGCTGACGCGGCAGGATAAAATTTACGACGTCAACGGAAAAATTTTTTTACAGCAGATTACACGCAAGCCCCGTCCGGTTGAAGATATTATCGACAGTCTCATGGAAATTTACGTTGGCGCGGATTATTGGGAAATTAAAAAAGATTTTTCAGAGTTTGCCGGCGAACTTGAAAGTGAAAAATTCGTTGTTTCAGGAGAGAGCGAAGAAGAAATCAACGCAAAAATGCCCGCGTTCAGTTATTCTATTTCCGACAGAAAGACAATGCCGAGAGTAAAACTTGAAGAAATTTCGCCGGCTTCAATGGCAACGACAGATTTTTTTGCGGAATATATTAAGAAAAATCCTCAAATTTTTTCGTTTCAGTTTGAATTAACAAGCCGCTGTAACGAACGATGCCGTCATTGTTACCTGCCGGGCTCAAGAAATTTTCATGACCTCGAGACAGATTTAGTTTTTGATATTTTAGATCAGCTTGCTGAAATGGGAACTTTGCACGTAACTTTTTCCGGCGGAGAATGTCTTTTGCATAAAGATTTCATAAAAATTTTACAACATGCCCGCGAAAAAGATTTTTCGATTTCAGTTTTAAGCAATTTGACGCTTCTTAATGACGAAATAATTTCAGCCCTTAAAGAAGCGAATATAGATTTACTGCAGGCTTCCGTTTACAGCATGGACTCCGGCGAACATGACTATATAACACAGCTTGAAGGCTCTCACGCAAAAACTATAAAAAGTCTTGAAAAATTAATCGCCGCTGATGTACCTGTCCAGATAAGCTGCCCGACAATGAGAAAGACTTACAAATCTTATCAAAAAGTTCTCGACTGGGCTTATAAACACGGTATTAAAGGCTACACGGATTATATAATGATGGCGAGGACAGATAACTCAACGGATAATTTAGAGAACAGACTGACACTTGACGAGACTGAATCTCTTTTGAAAAATATCATAAATTTTGATATTGAATACCGCGCAATTTTAGACAGCAGCGAAAAGCCTGCGCCATTAAATCCTGAAGAACATATTTGCGGGGCGGGACTTGATTCGATGTGCGTTGCTGCTGACGGCGAATTTTATCCGTGCTCGGGCTTTCAGGGTTATCCTTTAGGAAATGCTCATGAAAAAACTGTTGCGGACGTTTGGAATAATTCAGAGCCGTTAAAAAAATTGCGTAATGTTAAATGGAAAGATTTTCCAAAGTGTATGGCCTGCGAAGCTAAAAGTTATTGTGCTATGTGTATGGTTAGGAACATGAACGAAACGAGCTCAATTTTTGAAGTAAGTCAGCATTTCTGCGGCGTAGCTTTCTTGAATAAAAAACTCGTTGAAGAATATAAAAATAAAATTCATGTTGACTGATTATCACGTTCACGTCGGATTTTTTAACGGCGGTTTATATTTTTCCCCCGAAGAAATAGCAAGGGACATGAAAGCCTTAAAAGTTGAGCGTTATTATTTTTCGTCAACTTCAACGGGCAGTGTCCCTTTTAATTTCGTAAGACGAGAAATCGAAGAACTTGTGAATTTTAGTGAAGGGAATGCAAAACCTTTTTTATGGGTATCGCCGGGAATGTTACAGCACTCAAAAAATTTGAAGTGTTATTTTTTCCGCGAATTTTACGGTATAAAGCTTCACGGGCTTCAAGGTTGGCAGCCTTACGGGAAAGGAATCCGCCGGGCTTTCTCAATAGCGCGCGATAAAAATTTGCCTGTTCTTCTTCACACCGGAGAGCATGAAATTTGCCGCGCAGGAGTTTATAGAAAAATTTGCTGCGAATTTCATGATGTTAAAATAATTCTTGCTCACGGCAGGCCGATTAGCGAAACGGTTGAAATCATGAAAGAATGTCCGAATGTTTACACTGATACAGCTTTCATGCCTAAAATAAATATAAAAATTATTAAAAATGCAGGATTAATTCAGCGTGTTTTATTCGGGAGTGATTTTCCCGTAATGCAATATTTTTTTAAGACCCCAAGACGGCAATATTACCGCAAAAGAGTGAAAATCTGTGAAGAATTAGGCGTGATAAAACATTTCTAACTCCTAACTTCTTGAAAAAAGAAATTACAATATATAATTAAGACAAAATTTTTTTCAAGGGGGAATAAAAACATGAACGAACTCATAAAAATTAACGCGGCTGACTCCGTAGCCGTAGCTTTGCGCGCTCTTAACGCCGGTGAAAAAATTCCTGTGTCCGGCGCGGATTTTTCTCTCGAAATTCTTGAAGAAATCCCTATGGGACACAAAGTCGCCCTCAAAGATATTAAAGCAGGCGAGCCTATCATTAAATACGGCTTCCCTATCGGATCTGCTACGAGCGAAATTTCAAAGGGTTATCACGTTCACACGAGCAACGTTAAGACTCTTTTAAGCGGTGCCCACGACTACGAATATCACCCGACTCACCCGAAACTTGAGAGCGTCAAGCCCGAAACTTTCAACGGTTATGTCAGGAAAGACGGACGCGTCGGAATCAGAAATGAATTATGGATTATTCCGACTGTCGGCTGTGTCAACGATATTGCTGTAGCTATCGAAAAAGAAGCTCAGAAATTCGTCGGCGGAAGCATTGAAAACGTCAGGGCTTTCACTCACCCTTACGGTTGTTCGCAAATGGCGCAGGATCAGGAAAACACGCGGAAAATTTTAGCTAACTTCGCAACCCATCCGAACGCCGGAGGAGTTTTAATGCTCGGTCTCGGCTGTGAGAACAGCGGCATCGATACCATTAAGCCTTATATGGGCGAATATGACCCCGAACGCTTGAAATTTTTAATCGCTCAGGACGTGAACAACGAACTTGAAGCCGCAATGAAAATCATTGAAGAACTCGCCGCAAAAATGAAAAATGATGTCCGAGTTCCCTGCGACACTTCTAAATTAATTGTCGGACTTAAATGCGGAGGCAGCGACGGTCTTTCAGGAATCACAGCTAACCCGACAATCGGCTATTTCTCAGATATGTTAGTTGCTGAAGGCGGCGCAACGATTTTAACTGAAGTTCCTGAAATGTTCGGAGCAGAAACGATTTTAATGAACCGCGGCAAAGACGAAAAAACTTTTGAGAAAACCGTTCATTTAATCAACGACTTCAAAGCCTATTACGCTTCTTTAGGTATGCCCGTCTACGAAAATCCCTCACCCGGCAACAAAGCAGGCGGAATTACAACCCTCGAAGACAAAGCTCTCGGCTGTACTCAAAAAAGCGGCTCTGCTCCCGTCAGTGATGTTTTGCCTTACGCCGGAAAAGTTGTAACTCAGGGCTTGAATTTATTATCAGCACCGGGCAATGATTTAGTCGCATCAACAGCACTCGCGGCGGCTGGTGCTCAAATAGTTTTGTTTTCGACAGGACGCGGAACTCCTTTCGGCTGCCCTGTTCCGACTGTGAAAATTTCGAGCAACTCGGATATTTTCTCCCGCAAAAGCAACTGGATTGACTTCAATGCAGGAACTTTAGTCGAGTCAGGGACTTTACCCGAAAAAGGCCACGAACTTTTTGATTACGTTTTGAGTGTCGCAAACGGCAAAAAAACACGCAACGAAATTAATAATTTTCAAGGCATGGCAATTTTCAAGACCGGAGCAACGCTGTAATTAAATTAAGTTAGGAGTTAGGAGTGAGGAATTAGGAGTTAAAAAATTTCTCACTCTTAACTAAATTTTTTCAGGAGATTAATAAAATGTTTAATAAACGCCGTGTTAAAAGAGCTATGGAAAAAAGACGGAAGCAAAAACATATGCCTTTCAAGTCCGATAATTATACGGATTTCTTTTACTGCAAAGCGAATTTCGATAGACTTTTGAGATCTATTGCACAGTTAAATGCAGGTAAAGCCTCAGAACACGAATTAATTGAAGTTTAGCTATGGCTGCATCAAAAATAACTTGGACGAGAGAAGCATGGGCAGATTATTTATATTGGCAAGGCGAAGACAAAAAAACTCTCAACAAAATAAATAATCTTATAAAGGATATTATTCGCAACGGCTACAACTGTGAAGGAAAGCCAGAACCTTTAATGGGAAAACTTTCAGGCTTTTATAGCGTGCGAATAGATAAGAAAAACCGCCTTATTTTCAAAATAGAACGCAATGCCATTGAAATTTCGCAATGCGGTTCTCATTACGGTGAGAAATAAAAACTTTTAAGAAGATTAATAAAATGTTTAATAAACGCCGTGTTAAAAGAGCTATGGAAAAAAGACGAAAACAAAAACATATGCCTTTCAAGTCCGATAATTATACGGATTTCTTTTATTGCAAAGCGAATTTCGATAGACTTAGACTGTCTATTGCTGAATTCAAAGCGTCAGAAAACCGTACACGTGAGCGTATAGAAAATGAATTGTTAGAAAAACTTGGATTGACGCGGCATGGAGAGATTAAAGATAAAATAAATTAAAATAATTAATTAAAATTTGAAAGGAGACTAAATAAATTGCATAATTTTTTCTGGCAGAATAAAACTGCTTTAATTTTCGGCAAGGATACCGTTAAAGATTTAGCTGAGCACTTAAAACGCGACGGCATTAAAGGCGTTTTGTTAGTTTTCGGAGGCAAGGGAATTTTCAAGTGCGGGGCTTATGCTCAAGTTACTGAAATGCTTAACAAGGCCGGAATTAAATTCTCAGAACTTAACGAAATTAAACCTAATCCGAGAGTTGATAAAGTCCGCGAAGGAATTGCACGAGTTAAGGCCGGCGGCATTGACGCTATTTTACCTGTAGGGGGCGGAAGCGTTTTCGACAGTGCTAAGGCTATCGCTGCGGGAGCCTGCTATGACGGTGATGTCTGGGACTTTTTCTCGGGCAAAGCTAAAATCGAAAGGGCTTATCCTATTTACGGAGTTTTAACAGTTTCGGCCACGTCAAGCGAGGTCAACTGCATATCTGTTATAAGCAATCCTGAAAGTGAAATTAAAACCGGGATTGAAACTCCGTTCCTTTATCCTAAAGTTTCAGTTATTGATCCGACATTTCAATTTACTCTGCCTCAAAAACAAACTGTTTACGGCGGAGCTGATATTATTGCTCATCTTTTAGAACGCGTACTTGACGGCGATGAAGGTTCGGAATTAATAGACGAACAGTGCTACTCTTTAATACGCACTATGATGCGAGTAATTCCGGATTTAATTGAAGACCCGAAAAATTATGACGCAAGAGCAGAATATGCTTTAGGCGCGGCTATGGCTCACAGCGGATTTTACTCCTTAGGGCGCAGAGTACGCGGCGATTTTTCCTCGCACAGAATGGGACATTCTCTCAGCATGTTATACGGAGTTGCTCACGGTGCTTCGCTTTCAATCGTAATGCCTGCATGGGCGCGTTATATTTATGAGGATAATCCTGTGCCTTTTGCGAGATTAGGCGAAGCAGTTTTCGATATTTTTGACGGAACTGACGAAGAAAAAGCCCTTGAAGCTATTGAAGCTCTCGAAGATTTCTTCAAAGATATAAATTCGCCTACGACATTGCGCGAGGTCGGAATTAAAGAAGAAGATATTGAAAAAATCGCGTCTAATGCTTCACGCGGCGAAACTTTCGGAGCATTAAAAGAACTTAACGCCGATGATGTTCTTGAAATTTTCAAGATAGCATATTAAAAGCAAGTAGGAATTAGGAGTTAGGAAGCAGGAAGATAAAAATATCATTCCTTATTCCTCATTCCTAATTTTATAAAACTCCATGCCTGCCACATTCCGAAACCCGTTATTAAAGGAACGGCCAAGAGCGAAATAAAAATATTAAATCCATTTTCGCTCAGCCAAGACGAACACCAGACGCTTAAAAAAGCGTAGCCGGCAACAACAAGCCCCGCGGATAAAATTTTTCCAACTAAAACAACATCACGTAAATTTTTGAAATTAAATTTTTTCATTTTTAATTTATTCCTTGCCTGCGTCAAGCAAGCCAAAATTTTTTAGTTCCTGCGAGACCTGTCCTTCTTGGAAATTCTTTAGGACAATGAGAAATTTTTTCCCAAGTTACGAGGCATTTCGCGGAAGAATTTTCATCGTAAAAATTTAATGACGGTTTTGAAAGTCCTAATTTTTTCCATTTATCTTCAACTTCTGAAATTTCCTCGTGAACTTTTTCGCCTTTGAACGTTAAAATTTTTCCTCCGACTTTAACAAGCGGCGACAATAATTCAGCCGTAACTCCAGCCGAAGCCATAGCCCGCGCTCCCGCTAAATCAAATTCTTCGCGGTGCAGCTTTGCAAAATCTTCAGAGCGCGAGCAAACAACTTCAATATTTTTAATTTCAAGTTCGTTAATAATTTCCCGGACTGCCTCGCATTTTTTATTGATACTGTCCAATAAAATTATTTTCAAGTCCGGACGATACACAGCCCAAACTACACCGGGCAGACCTCCGCCGCTGCCTACGTCAATAATTTTCCCGGATTTTTCGGGCAAAAAATTTAAGGAACTCTCGCAGTCTAAAACTTGCAGATTAAAAATTTCGTCAGTTCCGCGAGTTCCTACAAGACGGGCTCTCGTGCAGTTTGCTAATAATTCAGCGTATTTATATAACGCGGATCTTGGAGCGGCCATAGCCGACTTCCTAAAAATCTACTTCAGTGTCGTAGTAGCAGCATTTAAGCAGTTTTTCCATTTCTTCAACTGACGGCTGACGGGGGTTTGAACCTGTGCAGGCATCAGCAATAGCATTTACTGCTATATCGTGAAGTCTCTCAAGGAAAACTTTTTCAGGAACAAAACCGTTTTCAGTCGGGAAGCTGTCCGCGCCGTAATTTTTAATGCAGTGAGGGATATTAAGGTCATCGTTCATCTTGCGGAGGAATTTAATTAACGCTGCGACTTTTTCATCGTCAGAAGCATTTTTCGCCGCAATTCCCATATAATCAACGATAACGCCGTAACGTTTTTTAGCTGTCGGGTCTTTAGCATTGAAAGCTATAACTTTCGGCAGATACATAGCGTTAGCAGCTCCGTGAATAATATGAGCTCCGCAGTCTGCGAAAATTGCGCCGGTCTTGTGAGCCATAGAGTGAACTATACCCAAAAGAGCGTTCGAGAAAGCCATTCCGGCAAGGCACTGAGCGTTATGCATTCTGTCGCGTGCCTCCATATCGCCGTTATATGACGGGACTAAATCTTTCATAATCATTTCGATAGCGTGAATAGCTAACGGGTCAGTATAGTCGCAGTTTACAGTCGAAACATAAGCCTCTACAGCGTGTGTCATTGCGTCCATGCCTGTATGGGCAACGAGTTTTTTGGGCATAGTGTGAGCTAATTCCGGATCAACGATTGCAACGTCCGGTGTGATTTCAAAATCGGCGATAGGATATTTAATTCCTTTTTTATAGTCCGTGATAATTGAAAACGCCGTAACTTCTGTAGCTGTTCCGGAAGTTGACGAAACTGCGCAGAATTTTGCTTTTTTACGGAGTTCAGGAATACCGAAAACTTTGCACATATCTTCAAAAGTGCAGTCGGGATATTCGTATTTAATCCACATTGCCTTAGCCGCGTCAATGGGCGAGCCGCCTCCGATAGCTACGATCCAGTCAGGACCGAACTCGGACATAATTTTTGCGCCCTTCATTACTGTATCGACTGAAGGATCTGATTCGATTCCGTCAATGATTTTGACTTCCATTCCGGCTTCTTTGAGATAACTTTCAGCTCTGTCAAGGAAACCGAATTTTTTCATTGAGCCGCCGCCTACGCAAATAACGGCTTTTTTGCCTTTGAGATTTTTAAGATTTTCAAGCGCGTTTTTTCCGTGAAAAATATCACGAGGTAAAGTAAATCTCATTTTTAATTCTCCTTAATAATTTTTTATGATTGCTGTTTATTTATTATATAACGACACAGGCCGTTTGTTGATATAAGATGATGCCGCCATAGCAGCAACTGCACCGTCTGAGGCTGCTGTTATAACTTGACGCAGATATTTGCTTCGGACATCTCCTGCCGCAAAAATTCCCTCGACTGAAGTTTCCATACGGTCATTAGTGATAATCCAGCCGTCCTTGTCTGTTTTTACTAAGCCTCTAACGCATTCATTTTCAGGCTCCTGCCCTACGAATATGAACACGCCCGAAACAGGAAGATTTGAAATTTCGCCTGTTTTTACGTTTTTTAATATTAAATTTTCGACCATTCCATCACCTTCAATTTTTTCAACGACAGTATCATAAACCGGCTGAATTTTGGGATTTTCAAGGGCTCGTGCTGCTGCAGTCCTATCCGCTCTGAATTCATCACGGCGGTGAATAATATAAACTTTTGAAGCAAATTTAGTGAGATAAATTCCTTCTTCAACTGCTGTATTGCCGCCTCCGACAACTGCAATTTCTAAATCTTCAAAGAAAGCCCCGTCACATACAGCACAGAAACTTACGCCCATTCCGATATGTTCAGTTTCGCCCTCACAGCCGAGTTTTTTGAAGTGAGCACCTGTAGCAGCGATAACTGCTTCGGCTTCGATTTCGCTGGTGGTTCTGCCTTTTTTAGTAATTATAATTTTTTTACCGTCTCGAAGTTCGACTTTACTCGAGTCTATCATTCGGATTTCGGTGTTAAATTTCAAGGCATGATTTTTCAACATTTCGGCGATTTCGGGGCCTGTAGCGTGAGTTATGCCGGGATAATTTTCGATTTCGTCAGTGTTATTTATCTGACCGCCGGCTGCTGCTTTTTCGAGTACTAAAACATCAAGCCCTGCGCGTTTTCCGTAAATTGCCGCTGACATTCCGGCAGGGCCTGCACCGATGATAACTAATTCATGCTTTTCCATGATGATTACGAATTTCCTTTCGATTGTTAAAATTTTTTCTTAAAATAATTTCAATTTAATAATAGCATCATGATAAACTACTGCCACTTATAGAAGCTGGCAGCTTCCTGTAGTTCTCCAACCTGAATATTCCGCAGCCTTCAGGATTGTTTTTTTACGGGGATCAATTTCCGAGACTATGTTTTTTTTATGAGGCGAAGCCTTCCCTACGCTCCATAGGTACTGTTACCTTACGGGCAACTTTTGAAAACCTAATTTTATTATAGCAAACACGCAATTCATCTTCCGCTTATGGAAGCGGGAGTCTTCTTGCGAATTTATGATAAAATATTTTTATTAAAAAAATTAAACTATGTGCTAAAAAGGTGAAAATTAAATTAAATGGCAATAATTGAAATTACTAAAGAAAATTTTGAGGAAGAAATTAAGAATAGTCCGCTTCCGGCGGTTCTTGATTTTTGGGGGCTTAAGTGCGGGCCTTGCATGGCTCTTATGCCTAAATATCACGAACTCGCTGATAATCCGGAATATAAAAATAAATTCAAATTCTGCTCGGTCGATACGTCAAAAAACCGCCGTGTTTCTATGATGGTAAAACCTGCAGTAATGGCTCTGCCTGCATTTTTATTTTTCAAGGGTGGAAAAGAGATAGCGAGACTTGTAGGCGGTAATCTCACTATTGAGGTAATCATCGCTAAGCTTGACGAAATAGCGGCCTCTTAAGCATTTTTCTAGCCCGGAAATTGACATGTAATAATGGCTCATAATTCCTGAGTTCTTACTTATATGGTGCATCGATGCGCAAAATCCATGCAGCTGCATTTTATAAATTATTTAGCTACACGTCCCTACGCACCGCGTTTTCCCAGAAGGAGAGTTTCAAGTAATTTTCAACATTGAAATCACTCCTTAAAAAATTAAAATTAAATTAATTCGCCGTTAATTATAATCTCGCTTTCATCTTTTAAGGTCAGCTGAGTTGCTGTTGCTTCTTCTTCTGTAACAATTTCGTCAATGGCCGGAAGATTTTCAAGATTTTCAAGCCCGAAAATTTCTAAAAATTTCTGCGTAGTCTCGTATAAAAGTCCGCCGGATTTTCCTTTATGTCCTGAAATTTTTATAAGGCCGTGTTCTAATAATTTTGCGATTGAACTATCTGAATGAACGCCGCGTATTTCGTCAATTTCGCTTCTTGTTACGGGCTGGTTGTAGGCGATTATAGCTGCCGTTTCGATTGCTGCTTTGCTGAGTTTTACGCGCTTAGTTTTCTCGATATTCCTGAAACGCGAAATTAATTCCGAAAGTTCCGGTTTAGTTTCAAGTACCCAGCCGCCTCCGATAAAATTTATAAAAATTCCGCGATTTTGATTTTCGTATTCGAGTTTTAATTCTTTAATAGCGTTTTTGATTTCGCCCGCCGAAACTCCGAGCAAGTCTTTTAATTCTTTTTCGTCGACAGGCGTTGAAGCCATAAATAATAATGCTTCGATTTTAGCGTTAAGATTTAGTAATTCTGACATCTGAAAATAATTCCTTTTGTTCGATTTTAATTTTTCCCATTCTGCAAAGTTCAAGCAAGGCCAAGAGAGTTACAACAAGGCTGTGCCGCGACCCGCATATTTCATTGAAACTTAAAAAATTTTGGTAATTTAACTGCTCTTCGAGTTCTTTAATTCTTGCTTCAATTTGTTCTTGGTCGTCATGTGCAAAACCGTCCCAGTCGGCATTATTTTTGGCATTAAAAATAGCGTCTAAATTTTTTAATCTCTTGCTGTAATTTTCGTGAAGAATTTTCCAATTTTTAGCGAGAGAATAACCTCCGTCGCCGTAAATAATAATTTCTTTATTAATATTAATAACAGGTTCGGGAGCGTCGCGCCTGAAAGATTTAGATTGGGTTTCAAATTTCTGAGTCAAAAATTGATAGGCTTTTCGGTAAGGTTTGTAACGTTCGAGGGATTTCATGAAATTTTCGCCGCCGGAAATAATTTCTTCTTCAGCTTCTAAATTTTTCGCGCCGGGTAATAAACTCTTTGCCTTTTCTAATAATAAATTAGCTGTCATGTAGAAAAATTCTGCAAGAGTATCAGCCGGAGCCTGCCGAGTTTTAACGAGATAAAGTCCGTAAATTTTTATAAGCTGAGAAATTTTTATCTCCGAAACTTGAAATTTTTTATTTTCAACGAGCGAACACAATAAATCAAAAGGACCGGAATATCCTTCGATATTAATTTCAAAATCAATTAAACTCATCTCAATCACCTCCGCCGAATTATATCAGCTTAAAGCTTCATATGAGTTAAATAACAATTCGAGGCCTAAAAATCTCAGGAGAAAAATTAAACAGTGAAAAGTTTAGAGTATGGCATGCTGTGCTGTGCGCATACACGATATTAATTATGAAAACTAAAAAAATTTGAGCTTTTTGTAGTAATAAATGTAATAATAAAAAATAATTTCCCAGCGTTTTTACTGAGAAAATTATTATAGGAATTTAAGTATAACATAGTAAGATTATAACATAAAAAATTACTTTCTAGCCCCTAACCCCTCACCCTTGACATTCTTTCGCACGCTTGCTAATATTTTTAAGCTATATCAATAGCAGATTATTTTATTTTTTTATTTAGAAAGAAATTTAAGAGAGGAGGTAGCCGGCCCCGTGTTGTTATTAATTTTTATTTTACAGCATGAGGCAGGGGTTGAAAAAAAGTGCCGACAATTAATCAGCTTGTCCGCTTAGGACGTGAAGAGAAAAAGTCGAAGAGCAATTCTCCGGCATTACAGGGAAATCCTGCGCGCAGGGGCGTTTGCACCCGTGTATACACGATAACGCCGAAAAAGCCTAACTCGGCTTTGAGAAAAGTTGCGCGTGTAAGACTTACGAACGGCATCGAAGTTACATCATATATTCCCGGTATCGGGCATAATCTTCAGGAACACTCAGTTGTGCTCGTACGCGGAGGACGTGTAAAGGACTTGCCAGGCGTTCGTTACCATATTATAAGAGGAACTTTAGACTGCGGAGGAGTAGAAAACCGCAAGAGAAGCCGCTCAAAGTATGGCGCACGTAAACCTAAGTAAGCCTAAGCAGGAGGATAAATAAATTATGCCAAGAAAAGGACATATTAAAAAACGCCCGCCGGTGCCTGATATAAGATTTAATAATCCGGCAGCATCAAGATTTATCAGTGCATTAATGCAGGGCGGGAAGCGCAGTTTAGCAGAAAAAATATTCTACAGCGCGCTCGAACAAGCCGGAGAAAAATTAGGCGTTGAACCCTTTGAAGTCTTTGAAAAAGCTATGGCCAATGTAACTCCGAATATCGAAGTCAGACCGAGAAGAGTCGGCGGTGCTACGTATCAGGTTCCTGTCGAAGTTACTCAGGAAAGAGGCGTTCAGCTTTCAATAAGATGGATAGTTTCATTCGCAAGAGCTAAAAAGGGAATGCCTATGCAGGAAAGGCTTATGCGCGAGTTAATGGACGCTTATAAAAATGAAGGTGCTTCGATAAAACGCCGTGATGATACTCACAGAATGGCCGAAGCTAACAGAGCGTTTGCTCACTACCGCTGGTAATTAAAAATATGGATATAACTAAAGTAAGAAATATAGGAATTGCCGCTCACATCGATGCCGGAAAAACTACGACATCTGAACGAATTTTATATTACACAGGAAGTAATTATAAAGTCGGCGAAGTTCATGAAGGCACAGCCACTATGGACTGGATGGAGCAGGAACGTGAACGCGGAATTACAATAACTTCAGCGGCCACTACATGCGCGTGGAAAGGTTTTACTATAAATTTAATTGATACGCCAGGCCACGTGGATTTTACAGTTGAAGTTGAGCGTTCAATGAGAGTTCTTGACGGAGCTGTTGCAGTTTTCTGTGCAGTCGGAGGAGTCGAGCCTCAATCTGAAACAGTTTGGCGTCAGGCTGATAAATATCACGTTCCGAGAGTTGCATTTGTAAATAAAATGGACAGAATCGGTGCGGATTTCGCTTCAGTCGTAGCGGCAATGCGTGAAAGACTTGGAGCTAACGCAATCCCGTTACAGCTTCCAATCGGAGCAGAAGACGATTTCGCCGGAGTTGTTGATTTAATTGACCAGAAAGCCTTATATTTTTCGGGAGTTTTAGGTCAGAAACCTTCGGAAGGGCCGATACCTGCAGAGCTTGCAATGGCCGCTAAAAAGGGCCGCGATGATATTATTGAAAGTCTTTCAGATTTCAGCGATGATTTAATGACGCTTTATCTCGAAGGAACTCCGATAAGTTCAGAGTTAATCCGCAAAACTTTGCGCGAGGCCGTTATAAATCTTAAAGCCGTTCCCGTTCTTTGCGGTTCAGCTTTCAAGAATAAATGCGTAGAGCCTTTACTTGATGCAGTTGTTGAATATCTTCCGAGCCCTGTAGATCTGCCGCCCGTTGAAGGCAGCGAGCCTAAAGACCCTGAGAAAATTTTACAGCGTCATGCAGACCCCGAAGAGCCTTTCACGGCCTTAGCGTTTAAGATTGCTGTAGATCCGTTCTTAGGAAAATTATTTTTCTTAAGAGTTTATTCCGGAAAATTAGAAAAAGGCAGCACTGTTTATAATCCTACATCGGGACAGCGTGAACGTATCGGGCGTATAATGAGAATGCACTCGAACAAGCGCGAAGATATTGACAGCATGGAAGCCGGAATGATTGTCGCAGTACCGTCATTAAAGGCAACCCGCACGGGCGATACTCTCTGCGAAGAAGGAAATCCGATCGTCTTAGAGAGCCTCGAGTTCCCGGAGCCTGTTATCTCGCTCGCAGTCGAACCCGCTACTCAACAGGATAAAGTTAAACTCGCAAAAGGTCTTAACGCCTTAGCTGATGAAGACCCGACTTTCAAAGTCCATAATGACGAAGAGAGCGGTCAGACAGTAATTTCCGGAATGGGCGAGTTGCATCTTGAGATTATTGTTGATAGACTTAAACGCGAATTTGGTGTTGATGTAAAAGTCGGTAATCCTCAGGTTGCCTATAGAGAAGCCATTAGAAAGCCTGCACACGCTGAAGGTAAATATATCAGGCAGTCAGGCGGTCGCGGACAGTACGGACACGTTGTATTTGACATTGAGCCTCTTGAGGGCGGAGAATTTCAGTTTGAAGATAAAATCGTCGGCGGAGCAATTCCGAAAGAATTTATCTCAGCGGTTGAAAAAGGTCTTGAAGAAGCCGTGCAGTCAGGCGTTCTCGGCGGTTATCCTGTCATCGGCGTTAAAGTTACTCTCGTTGACGGTTCTTATCACGAGGTCGACAGTTCCGAAATGGCGTTCAAGATAGCGGCCTCAATGGGTTTCAAGGAAGCTATGAAGAAAGCTGACCCTGTTTTAATGGAGCCCGTTATGAAAGTCGAAGTCGTAACACCTGAAGACTATGTAGGAGACGTTATCGGCGATTTATCATCAAGACGCGGAAGAATAGACGGAATGAACGTCCGCGCTAACGCAAGAGTGATAGACGCTTTTGTGCCTTTAGCAGGAATGTTCGGTTACGCAACAGATTTAAGAAGCAAAACTTCAGGGCGTGCAAATTACTCAATGCAGTTTGATCACTACGAGCAGACGCCAGCAGAAGTCAGCGAAAAAATTTTGAAAAATTAATTAATTAAAGGGAGTTGTATTTTAGAATGGCAAAGGAAAAATTTGAGCGCAATAAGCCTCACTTAAATATCGGTACGATCGGCCACATCGATCACGGCAAAACAACACTTACAGCGGCTATCACAAAATGCCTTGCTACTCAGAGCTTTGCAGAGTTCACGGCTTACGATATGATTGATAAAGCCCCTGAAGAAAGAGAACGCGGAATTACAATTAATATTGCCCACGTTGAGTATCAGACTGAAAAACGCCACTATGCCCACATCGACTGCCCCGGCCACGCCGACTATATCAAGAACATGATCACCGGTGCTGCACAGATGGACGGAGCTATCTTAGTTGTTTCAGCCGCTGACGGCCCCATGCCTCAGACCCGTGAGCACGTTCTTCTTGCCCGTCAGGTCAACGTTCCTGCCCTTGTTGTTTTCATGAACAAAACTGACCAGGTTGATGACCCCGAATTACTTGACTTAGTCGAGATGGAAATTCGTGAACTTCTTAACAAATACGAGTTCCCCGGCGATGATATTCCTATTATTCGCGGTTCTGCTCTTGAAGTTCTTGAAAAAGGCAACGGCACACGCGAAGACCCGATTTCCAAACCCATTTGGGATTTGATGGACGCTTGCGACAGCTATATTCCTGCACCTGTACGCGACATTGATAAGCCGTTCTTAATGCCTATCGAAGACGTTTTCACAATTTCAGGACGCGGCACAGTCGTAACCGGAAGAGTTGAGCGCGGTGTAATCAACGCAGGCGAGCCTGTTGAAATCGTTGGTATGTCAAGAGATACAGCGAAATCAGTTGCAACATCACTCGAAATGTTCCGCAAAATCCTTGATACAGCCGAAGCAGGCGACAACGTTGGTGTATTGCTTCGCGGTATCGACAAAGGCGATGTTGAACGCGGACAGGTTCTTGCAAAGCCCGGCACAGTTACGCCTCATACAAAATTCAAAGGCGAAGTTTACGTATTAAAGAAAGAAGAAGGCGGACGCCATACACCTTTCTTTGCAGGTTACAAGCCTCAGTTCTATTTCAGAACTACAGATGTTACAGGAAATATCAAACTTCCTGAAGGTGTCGAAATGGTAATGCCCGGCGATAACGCTACGTTTGAAGTAGAATTAATCGTGCCGATCGCTATGGAAGAGGGACTTCGTTTCGCAGTCCGTGAGGGCGGTCATACTGTCGGAGCCGGAGTTGTAACTCAGATTATCGCGTAAAGCCGGTATAAAATCATGGCACGTAAAATCCGCATTCGCTTAAAGTCGTTTGACCATAGAGTGCTCGATACGTCAGCTTTGCAGATTGCAGAGACTGCTCAGGCAACAGGCGCAAGAGTTTCAGGGCCTATTCCGCTTCCGACAGAAGTAGGCAGAATTACAATTCTGAAATCGCCTCACAAAGACAAAGATGCCCGTGAACAGTTTGAAATGCGCACTCATAAAAGGTTAATCGACATTATTGAACCGACACAGAGAACAATGGACGCGCTTATGCAGCTTAATTTAGCTTCGGGCGTGGACATTCAAATTAAATTTTAGTTTAGTTTTTTAAGGAGACTTAGTAATTATGTCAATAGGGATTCTGGGGAAAAAACTCGGAATGACACAGATTTACGACAGCGAGGGTCAGGCCGTAGCAGTTACGGTCGTCCTTGCAGGTCCGTGTTCTGTTGTTGCTCTGAGAACCCCTGAACAGAACGGATATTCCGCCGTTCTTCTCGGCTTCGGAGCAGTCAAAGCTCATAAGCTGTCCAAACCGCAGAGGGTTATGTTTGAGAAATTAAAACTTGAACCCAAAAAGACACTTCGGGAATTCAGGCTCGATGATGTAAAAGGCTATGAAGTTGGACAGGAAATAAAAGCTGACTTATTTGAAGCAGGCGAGAAAATTAACGTCAAAGGTATTTCCAAAGGTAAAGGCTTTGCAGGTGTTATTAAACGCCACCACTTTGGAGGTCAGCAGTTCAGTCATGGTACTTCGGTCGAGCACAGACACGGAGGTTCAAGCGGTGCAATTTCGTATCCCGGCCGCGTATTTCCCGGCAAGAGAATGCCCGGACACATGGGAAGCGACAAAGTTACTGTTAAAAATCTTACAGTCATGGCCGTAGACATTGAGAACAATTTAATTTTGGTAAAAGGCGCAATTCCGGGCTCGAAAAACAGCCTGATAGCCCTCTACAAACACGCATAAGGAGGGAAAGAATAATTATGCCTTTTGTAAAAGTTTACGAGTTCACTGGCGAAAGAGCCGGAGAAATGGAACTTTCTTCAGAAGTTTTTGATACTCCTGTTCATATGTCGGCTATTCATCAAGTTGTAGTAGCGCATTTAGCAAATTGCCGTCAGGGAACTCACAGCACTAAAACACGCGGAGATGTTTCCGGAGGCGGTAAAAAGCCTTGGAGACAGAAACACACAGGCCGCGCCCGTCAGGGAAGTACTCGTTCGCCTATCTGGGTACACGGCGGTGTTGCTCACGGACCTCATCCGAGAGATTATCATCAGAAAGTTAATAAGAAAGTCCGTCAGCTTGCTTTAAGAAGCGTTCTTTCTGATAAAGTCCGTGAAGATTTGATGTCAGTCGTTAAGGGATTTGATACAATCGAGAAACCTTCAACGAAGGCTGTGAAAAATTTATTTACAGCTTTAGGAGTAGGCAAAACTCTCGTGATTTATCATAATAATGCTCTTAACGTAACACGTTCGGTCAGAAATTTGCCCGGTGCTAAGGCCATAAATATTGCAAGTATTAATGTTTATGATATTCTTAACGCTAAAAATCTGATTGTAACGCCCGAAGTCGTTGCGAAAATCGAGGAGGTATATTCAAAATGAATTTAACTGCTCATGATATTATTATTCGCCCGATAATCACGGAAAAATCAAGTGCCTTAATGTCTTTGAACAAATATACGTTTGAAGTTCACAAGAGCGCGAATAAAATTCAAATTCGCAAGGCTGTCGAAGAAGTTTTTAACGTAAAAGTTGCCGCTGTGAACACAATTAACGTTAAAGGCAAAATGCGCAGACGCGGACTTGCTAAGGGCTTCACACGCTCATGGAAAAAAGCAATAGTAAGCCTTAAGCCGGATCAGCATATCGAGTTCTTCGAGGGTGCTTCGATATAAAACAGGAGAAACACGAAAATGTCAATTAAACAGTTTAAGCCGTATACCGCCGCCCGCCGCCATATGAGCCTTCAGGGCCGCGAGGACATTACGGCAGACAAACCGGAGCGTTCGCTTGTTGTCCATCTTAAAAAGCACGGAGGCCGCAACAATACAGGCCGTATCACCATGCGCCATATTGGAGGCGGACACAAGAAAGCCTACCGGATTATAGATTTCAAGCGTGATAAAATCGCCGTTCCAGGCAAAGTTGCAACGGTCGAATACGATCCTAACCGCAACGCCAGAATTGGTTTAATTAATTACGCTGACGGTGAAAAACGTTATATAATCATGCCTAAGGGCTTGAATGTCGGCGACACGATTTATTCAGGACCCGACAGTGATATTACCCCCGGCAATGCCTTGAAATTAAAAGACATTCCCGTTGGTACAGTAATTCACAATATCGAGCTTCAGCCCGGCTGCGGTGCTAAATTTGTACGTTCAGCAGGTGGAGCAGCTCAATTAATGTCCAAAGAGGGCAAATATGCTTATATCAGAATGCCCAGCGGTGAATTACGCTTAATTCTTTTAGAGTGCATGGCCACCGTAGGACAAGTAGGCAACGAAGATTATGATAATATCTCTTGGGGCAAAGCAGGCAAAACCCGTTGGAAAGGCCGCAGACCTTCCGTAAGAGGTATGGTTATGAACCCTGTAGACCACCCAATGGGCGGCGGTGAAGGAAAATCAAAATCCAACAAACACCCCGTATCGCCTTGGGGCACTCCTGCAAAGGGTTATAAGACACGCAAACGTAAGTCATCAGATAAGATGATTATCCGCAGGCGTTATGAAAAGTAAAAGGAGCTGAAAAATAAATGCGCTCAACTAAGAAAGGGCCTTTTGTTGAACAGAGGCTCCTCGACAGAATAGAAGCTATGAACGTTTCAGGCAACAAAAAAGTTGTAAAAACTTGGTCAAGACGTTCAACTGTAGTTCCGCAGATGATCGGGCATACAATCGCTGTTCATAACGGACGTATGCACCTGCCCGTCTATATCAGCGAGAACATGGTAGGCCACAAACTCGGCGAGTTTGCTCCGACAAGAAAATTCGGACATCATGCCGGACAGGACAAAAAGAAATAAGGAGAAAGAACAATGGCGGAAGTATTAAGAACAGCAACAGCAATGACTAAGAACGCCAGAATTTCCCCGTATAAAGTCCGTCAGGTTTTGGAGCTTATTCGCGGGAAAAGCGCGGCAGACGCCGTAACTATCTTAAAATTCAGCGACAAAAAAGCCGCTGGTATAATTTTGAAAGTTCTTAACAGCGCAATGGCGAACGCAGAGCATAATTACGGTATGGACTTAGATAAATTATATATCCATGAAGTTTATGCCAATCAGGGCCCTATGATGAAGAGATTTCGTCCGGTTTCAATGGGGCGCGCCCACCCTTACGTGCATAAGATGTCGCATGTAACTGTAACGCTTTGCGAGCGTCAAGGAGGAAAAAAGTAAATGGGACAGAAAGTTCACCCAATCGGTTACCGTCTCGGTGTCTCAACTGAATGGCAGTCAAGATGGTACGCCGACAAAAAAAATTACGCAAAAAAACTTCATGAAGATATTAAATTGCGTAAATATATCATGAAAAAGTGGGAAGGCGCAGGCATTTCACGCATTGAAATTGAACGTGTAGGGCCTGTTGTGCGTTTCACAATTCATACAGCAAGACCGGGTGTTGTAATCGGTAAAGGCGGCAACGAAATTCAGAATATCAAAAATGAACTTCAGGCCTTGACCGGCGGCAAAGTCATGGTAAACGTACATGAAATTAAAAATCCCGATGTCGAGGCTCAATTAGTCGCTGAAGGTATTGCAAGCTCGCTCGAGCGCAGAGTTTCATTCAGACGCGCTATGAAGCAGGCAATTTTCAGAGCTACAAAATCAGGCGTTAAAGGCATTAAAGCCCAAGTTGCCGGACGTTTAGGCGGTGCTGAAATTGCCCGTACAGAATGGTATAATGAAGGCCAGTTGCCTCTTTCGACTATAAGAGCTGATATTGATTACGGTTTTGCAGAAGCTGTAACAATGTACGGTGTTATCGGTTGCAAGATTTGGATTTACAGAGACAGAGAACACGAGAAAACCCCTGCTCCTGTACGTTCAGCACGCAACAGACCGGCTAATAAGGGGGCGTAATTTACCATGTTAATGCCAAGCCGAGTTAAATTTAGAAAATCACATCGTTCACCGCTTAGAGGTATTTCTAAAGGCGGCACAACGATAGCTTTCGGCGATTATGGTATTCAAGCTCTCGAAAATGTTTGGCTTACAGCAAGACAAATCGAAGCTACACGTATTGCCATTTCGCGTAAAATGAAAAAAGGCGGCAAAATCTGGATCAGAGTTTTTCCCGATAGACCCTACACCAAAAAACCTTTGGAAACTCGTATGGGTAAAGGAAAGGGAGCTCCGGAATTTTGGGTAGCCGCAGTTAAAAGAGGCCGCGTCTTGTTCGAGTTCTCGGGAATTAGTGAAGAACTTGCTCAGGAAGCTTTCAGGACAGCTTCACACAAACTGCCCGTGAAAGTTCGCATGGTACGCAGCGGAGGGAGTGATTAGCCTGATGGACGCGAGCGTAAAGCCGGAGAAACTCAGAGAGCTCACAAGCGAAGAGATCGCCGGAAAAGTTAAAGAGTATAAAACAGAATTATTCAACCTTCGTTTTCAGAATGCTGTCGGGCATTTGAAAAATACAAGCCGTATTCGCGAAGTTCGTAAAACTATCGCAAGACTGCTCACTATAGCATCTGAGAAGGTCGTTACAGAAAAGAAGGAAGCAGCCAATGCCGAGTAAAGTTAGAACGGGTATTGTCGTAAGCAACAAAATGGACAAAACTGTAGTCGTCCGTGTTGAGCGAATGGCAGAACACCCGCTGTATGGAAAAAGAATTAAGCGCGCTAAGAAATATGTGGCTCATGACGCTAACAATCAGTGCGGTATGGGAGATGAAGTCAAAATCCGCGAGACCCGTCCTTTAAGCAAAACTAAACGCTGGGAACTCGTTGAGATTATGAGAAAAGCTCCTGTCTTCGGTACTGATGAAAATTCAGCTTCTGAAAATTCAGAGGAGGTTCAGGCATAAATGATACAGCTTACAAGTGTACTGAATGTCGCTGATAATTCAGGTGCAAGAAAATTATTCTGCATTCAGGTTATGGGCGGAAGTAAAAGACGTTACGGCACTATCGGCGATGTTATTGTCGCGTCAGTCCGTGAGGCCATTCCGAACAGCAATATAGCTAAAGGCAGTGTAGTTAAGGCCGTCATAGTCAGGACTAAAAAAGAAGTCAGACGCAGGGACGGGACTTATGTCCGTTTTGATGATAACGCAGCAGTATTAATTGACGCTAACGGAGAACCGAGAGGAACACGTATTTTTGGACCCGTAGGCCGTGAATTAAGAGCAAAAAAATACATGCGTATATTATCTCTTGCTCCTGAGGTCGTATAGGAGATATTAAAAATGTCAGTAAGATTAAAGAAAAATGACCGGGTTAAAGTAATTTCCGGCAAGGATAAAGGAAAAGAAGGCAAAATTATCCGCCGTGTTCCTGAACGTGATTTAGTCGTTGTTGAAGGTGTCAACATGGTTTCGCGCCACGTCAAGCCTTCACAGAATAATCCGCAGTCCGGAATTATCAAACAGGAAGCCCCGATTTATGCCAGCAAGGTCATGCTTGTCTGCCCTCAGTGCGGCAAGGCTACAAGGGTCGGAGCATCGTTCCTTGAGAGCGGTAAAAAAGTTCGCGTCTGCAAAAAATGCGGCGAAGTTATTGATCGCGGAGGAATTTAAGCCATGACACCAAGAATGCTTGAAAAATACAAGAGCGAAGTAGTTCCGGCTCTTCAAAAAGAATTTGGTTATAAAAACGTTATGCAGCTTCCTAAAATCGAGAAAGTTGTAGTCAACATTGGTGTAGGCGATGCTAAACTCGATATTAAATTCATGGACGCTGCTATTAATGAGCTTAGAGCAATCACAGGCCAGCAGCCTTTATTAAAGAGGGCGAAAAAATCAATCGCGGGTTTCAAAGTTCGTCAGAATATGCCCGTAGCCTGCGCTGTAACTTTAAGAGGTGCTAAAATGTGGGAATTTCTTGACAGACTTATTTCTTTGGCATTGCCCGGAATTAAGGACTTTCAGGGAATTACGCGCAAGGGATTTGACGGTCGCGGAAATTATAATTTAGGTCTCCGTGAGCAGTTAATTTTCCCTGAGATAAGCTATGACAAAGTAATTAGATCACGCGGCATGAACGTTTCAATCGTTACAACTGCCAAGACTGACGAAGAAGCCTTTTCGTTGTTAAAAGGTCTTGGAATGCCGTTTAGAACAGGAAATCAGGGGGCTTAAGTAACAAAATGGCAAGAAAAGCATTAAAACTTAAAGCACAGAAAACCCCTAAATTCAGCACGAGACAGCACAACAGATGCCCGCTCTGCGGACGTATTCACGGCTATATCAGAATGTTCGATATGTGCCGCTGCTGCTTCAGAAAAATGGCACGCGAGGGAGCTTTCCCGGGCGTTGTAAAAGCCAGCTGGTAAGGGGGACGGTCAAAGTGTACGTAAATGACCCTGTTGCAGATATGCTCACAAGAATTCGCAACGCTAACATGGTTTACGCCGAAAGCGTTGATGTTCCTTCGAGCAAAATGAAATTAGCTCTTGCAAGAATATTAAAAGATGAGGGCTATATCAAGAATTTTAGAATGATAACGGACCCCGGCAAGCCGTATGCTGAAATCAGAATTTATTTATCATACGGTGCAGGCCGTCAGCGTGTTATTCAGGGACTTAGAAGAATCAGCAAACCCGGCCGCAGAATTTATGTCGGCAGTGATAAATTGCCCGTTGTTATGGGCGGTTTAGGTTTAGCAATTCTTTCAACGTCAAAAGGCTTGAAGACAAGTGCTGAAGCTAATAAACTCGGTCTTGGCGGAGAAGTTCTCTGCTATGTCTGGTAGGAGGTTTATAAAATGTCTCGTATTGGACGCAAAGCAGTAGACATCGTAAAAGGCGCAAGCATTGAAGTCAAAGGCACTGACATCATCGTCAAAGGACCTAAAGGCGAACTTCATGCTAAATTAATGCCCGGAATTAACGTTGAGATTGATAACGCTCAAGTTAAAGTTTCAAGAACTAATGAAGAAAAGCAGACAAGAGCGTGGCACGGCATGACGAGAGCTTTAATAGCTAACATGATCACAGGCGTTACAACAGGTTTCCAGAAAACAATGGAAATAGTCGGAGTAGGTTGGAGAGCGGCCTTGCAGGGCAAGAAATTAGTCTTGAATTTGGGCTATTCCCACCCGATTGAGTTCACGCCTCCTGCAGGTATTGAAATTGTTGTAGAAAACCCGATTAAATTCCATGTTAAGGGCATTGATAAAGAATTAGTAGGTCAGACATGCGCCCTTATTAAAGAGTTCAGACCGCCGGAGCCTTATCACGGAAAGGGTATCAAGTTTGAAAACGAGTATATTCTCCGCAAGGCCGGAAAGACTGGGGCGAAGTAAAACATCATGAAAAAGAAATCAAGAAATGATATGCGCGTTATAAGGCATGAAAGACTGCGCCGTACACTTTCGGGAACAGCTGAAAAGCCCCGTCTGTGCGTGTTCAGAAGCCTTAAAAATATTTACGTTCAAGTTATCGATGATGAAAAAGGCCATACTCTTGTAAGTGCCTCAACTCTCGAAAAAGTCTTACAGCCTGAACTTAAAGGCGGCTGCAATATCGCTGCTGCTAAAGTCATCGGCAAGACAATAGCTGAACGTGCAAAAGCCAAAGGGATTAATAATGTAGTATTTGATCGCGGAGGTCATGCCTATCACGGAAAAATCGCGGCTGTAGCTGATGCCGCACGCGAAGGAGGGCTTGTATTCTAAAATGCCCAGAAGAAATGAAGTAGAAGCCGTAGAGTTTCAAGAGAGAGTTGTCGCTATCAACCGCGTCAGCAAAGTCGTTAAAGGCGGTAAAAGATTCCGTTTTGCTGTTCTTGTAGTTGTAGGCGACGGCGTGTCTCAGGTCGGAACAGGTATCGGCAAAGCTAAAGAAATAGCCGAAGCAGTTCGCAAAGGCATTGAAAAAGCTAAGAAAAATATGGTTTCTGTACGCCACGCCGGGAGTACAATTCCGCACCCCGTTGTAGGTGAATTCGGAGCTGCGAGAGTTTTGCTCAAGCCGTGCCCTGAAGGTACAGGAGTTATCGCAGGCGGTGTTGTCCGTGCTATTATGGAGCTTGGCGGCGTTAAAGACGTTGTTACAAAAGTTACAGGCCGTACAGCAAACGCTATTAATATTGCAAACGCTACTCTTGAAGCTATTAAGATCACAAGAACTGAAGACGAAATTATGAAGTTGCGCGGTCTTATGAGCGAAGAACCAGCGTCAGGAGCTGCTGATGAAGCAGTAATCGGGGAGTAATTCACAATGGCAAAAATCAAAGCAAAGTGGATTAAAAGCGCAATTAGTTTTCCCGAAAGACAGAAGCGCACAATTAAAGCACTCGGATTTAAGAAATTAAATTCAGAAGTTGAACACGAAGACACGCCCCAAATTCGCGGCATGATCGAACATGTGCGCCATCTCGTTAAATGGGAGGTCGTAGAGTAAAAATGATTACGTTAAACGATTTACACCCTTCAGAAGGCTCAACGCATAAATCAAAGCGTTTGGGTCAGGGTATCGGAAGCGGAACAGGCAAAACTTCAGGAAAAGGCAACAAAGGCGATAAAGCCAGAACCGGCGGCGGTGTTAAACCCGGTTTTGAAGGCGGCCAGATGCCGATTACAAGAAGAACTCCTAAACGCGGATTTAATAATTACAGATTTGCGAAAGTTTTTCAGCCTGTAAACCTTGACGCTCTCGAAAAGAAATTTGAAGCAGGAGCAGAAATTGATGCAGAAGCTCTCTACAATGCTAAAGTAATACGCAAGAAAAATATTCCTGTGAAGATTTTAGCAAGAGGCGATCTCAAAAAGGCTCTTAAAATCAAGGCCGCAGCATTCAGCGCAGAAGCAGCTAAGAAAATCGAAGCCGCTGGCGGAACTCACGAGGTAATCTAATGTTCGGGTCTTTGGGTGATATATTCAGACTGCCCGACTTAAAACGCAGGATATTATTCACGATTGGGATATTGTTCATATTTAGATTAGGGGCATATATCCCAAGCCCCGGCGTTGATCGTGCCGCAATGGCAAGTTTATTCAGCACGGGCGGCGGTGTCATGGACTTCCTGAATTTATTTTCGGGCGGAGCTTTGAGCCGTTTTGGAATATTCTCGTTAGGCGTTGCACCGTATATTAACTCAAGTATCGTCATGCAGTTGTTAGTTGTAATTTTCCCGTTCCTTGAGAAATTGCAGAAAGACAGCGCAGACGGTCATAAAAAAATTACGCAGTGGACGCGCTACGGAGCAGTAGTTTTCGCAATAGTTCAAGCTGTAGGTATGACGGCATGGCTTCGCGGACTTGGAATTATGCAGGGAGGATTTTTCGATTGGCTTTTAGTCATCGTAACTCTTGTAACAGGTTCAGTCGCGGTCATGTGGCTCGGTGAAGAACTCACGGATCACGGTATCGGCAACGGAATTTCATTATTAATTTTTGCCGGTATTGTCGCAAGAATACCTGAAGCAATTTTGCAGACTTGGAGCATGGTAAGACTTGGCTCACTCAGTGTTATAGCTTTGTTATTAGGCATTGTCTTAATGATAGTCGTTGTAGCAGGCTGTATCATGTTGCAGGAAGGTCAGAGGCGTTTGCCTGTTCAATATGCAAAACGTGTAGTCGGCAATAAAATTTACGGCGGCCAGAGCACTTTCATTCCCTTGAAAGTCAATCAGGCCGGAGTTATTCCGATTATTTTCGCGTCATCACTCTTAATTTTCCCGTACACAATCGCGAATTATTTCACGGACAGCTCGGTCGGAAGATTTTTCAGTTCGTTATTTGCGCCGAATAGTGTATTTTACATTATTTGCGATGTAGCATTGATAATTTTCTTCTCGTATTTCTACACAGCGGTAGTCTTTAATCCTAACGACATCGCTAATAACATGAAGAAATACGGCGGATTTATTTTAGGCATCAGACCCGGACAGCCTACTTCGGATTATATTACGCGCGTTATGGAAAGAATTACGCTCGGCGGAGCGGTTTTCCTTGCTATAGTTGCATTAATTCCGAATGTAATGTCATCGGTGTTAAATGTCAGAAGTTTCTATTTCGGCGGTACAGCAGTTTTAATTGTTGTAGGCGTTGCGATGGATACGATTAACCAGATTGAAGCACAGCTCTTAATGCGCCACTATGACGGAATATTAAAGAAATCCGGCAGCGGTCGTTCACGCGGGCTTTTAAGAGGTTAATTATGAGATTAGTTTTATTAGGCGCGCCCGGTGCCGGCAAAGGTACTCAGGCCGCCTTGCTTAAAGAGCGTTATGGTCTTGCTCACGTCTCAACGGGCGACATTTTCAGAGAAAATTTGAAAAATTCAACGCCTCTTGGACTTGAAGCTAAAAAATATATGGACGCGGGTCAGCTTGTTCCTGATGAAACAGTAATGAAAATGGTCGGAGCAAAATTAGCCGAGTTAGAGAATGAAAATTCTAAAGGCTTTATGCTTGACGGATTTCCAAGAACTGTAGCGCAGGCTGAATTTTTAGAGAGCAAAACTAAAATTGACGGCGTTATTTTATTCAGCGTTGATGATGAAGCTATCGTTAAAAGACTTTCGAGCCGTGCAGTCTGCAAAGATTGCGGAAACGTTACAACGAGGCTTGAGCATGATAAATGCCCGTATTGCGGCGGAGAACTTTACACACGCGAAGATGATAACGAAACTACAGTCAGAAGCCGTTTGAAAGTTTTTCACGAGCAGACAGAGCCGTTAGTTAAGTTTTACCGCGACAGAAATTTATTGCTTGAGGTTGACGCATCGCAGAAGCCCGAAAAAGTTTTTGCAGATGTTGTTGAGTTGTTAGACCATGATAAAAATTAAACGCCCTGAAGAGATCGAGTTAATGAGAGTTGCCGGTCGTGTTACTGCCGAAGTTCTTGATATAATGCGCGAAGCTGTCAGACCCGGAATTTCAACGGGAGAGCTTGACAGATTAGCCGAAGAGCATATTAGAAAAAACAACGGAATACCGGCATTTAAGAATTATAAGCCGTCGTTTGAAATGACACCGTTTCCCGGTACTATCTGCGCTTCAGTTAATGAAGAGGTCGTTCACGGAATTCCGGATTTTAACAGGATTTTACAGGAAGGCGACATTATAAGCGTAGATGTTGGAGCATATGTAAACGGTTATTGCGGAGACGCGGCTTGCACTTATGCAGTAGGTGCTATAAGCCCCGAAAAACAAAAACTTCTTGAAGTTACGGAAGATTCTTTGAACAGGGCGATAGCAGCGGCGTTAAACGGCAACACTCTCGGCGACATAGGGTACGCGGTTGAAAGTTACGTTACTCCTTTAGGTTTCGGCATAGTCCGGGATTACACGGGACACGGCATCGGCAAAAAAATGCACGAAGCCCCTCAAATTCCGAATTACGGCCGTGCCGGTCAGGGAATGACGTTAAAAACTGGCATGACTATAGCTATTGAGCCTATGATTATGTCCGGGCGCGAAGATGTGAAGGTCGGAGCTAACGGCTGGACTGTCTCAACTGTTGACGGATCTGACGCGGCACACTTTGAACGCTCGATTGTAATTCTTGACGACGGGCCGGAGATTTTAACAAAGTGGCAGAGTATCAGATAGGCCAGATAGTTATCTCAAAGCAGGGCAAAGATACGGGAATTTTTTATGTTGTTTCAGGTTTTGAACTTGACGGGCGTGTAAAATTAATAAGGCCGAAAAGATTTAATGTTTCAAAGCCGAAAAAGAAAAATCCTAAACATTTGCAATCGACGTTAAGACGCGCAGAAGAGTTAATAGAATTTATAAAGGCAGGTCAAGACATTGACGCGGGATATTTTTTTAGGAGCGTAGGGAATTAATGGCAAATTCCGGCAAAGAGGACGTAATCGAAGTAAAGGGCGTAATTTCAGAACCGCTGCCCAATGCAATGTTCAGAGTTGAACTTGAAAACGGGCATAGAGTTTTAGCTCATGTCAGCGGAAAAATGAGAATGCACTTCATCAGGATTTTACCCGGTGATAAAGTGTTAGTCGAAATCTCCCCGTATGATTTAACAAGGGGAAGAATAATTTATCGTTATAAATAATAAGGTGGTATTAGCATGAAAGTAGGGCCTTCAGTAAAGCCTATCTGTGAATATTGCAGAGTAATCCGCCGTCACGGAGTTGTGCGCGTAATTTGCAGCCGCAACCCGAGACATAAACAGCGTCAGGGTGTCAGGAGGTAATAATTAAATGGCACGTATCGCAGGAGTAGACTTGCCGAGAGAAAAAAGAGTAGAAATCGGCTTAACGTATATTTTTGGTATCGGTCTTAAAACCGCTCAGAAAATTTTAGCAGCAACAGGCGTTAACCCCGACATCAGAGTTAAAGATTTAGACGAAGCCGACACTCAGAAACTTCGCCGTGAAATCGAAGACAATTACAAGGTCGAGGGAGATTTAAGACGCGAAATTTCTATGAACATCAAACGTCTTATTGACATCGGATGCTATCGCGGACAGCGTCATAGACTCGGACTTCCCGTCAGAGGCCAGAGAACTAAGACCAACGCAAGAACCCGCAAAGGTCCGAGAAGAACAGTCGCTAACAAGAAAGTCGCAACAAAGTAAATTAATTAAAACAGCGGCTTAAGAGTAAACAAGTAAGGAGGTAAATTAAACTTGGCAAAGAGAACAGCGCAGGCTCGCAAAGGCAAAAGGCGCGAAAAGAAAAATATAAATTACGGAGTGGCGCACATTTTCTCAACTTTTAACAACACGATTATGTGCATCAGCGACAAAGCCGGAAACATCATCACTTGGGCAAGCGGCGGAAACGTAGGCTTCAAAGGCGCGAGAAAATCAACACCATTCGCAGCTCAGACAGCAGCGTCGCAGGTAGCGAAAGCAGCTCAGGATCAGGGTATGACGGAAATTGACGTTGTTGTCAAAGGTCCGGGACCCGGCCGTGAAAGCGCAATCCGTTCGTTACAGGCCGCAGGGCTTCAGGTGAACTTAATCAAAGACGCTACGCCCATTCCTCACAACGGCTGCAGACCTCCGAAGAGGCGTCGTGTCTAAATTCTAAAAGGAGATTTTGGAATTTGGAGAACACCAATTTTAAGGTTTATATCGAAGAAAAAGAACAAGATTGCGGCTGTTTATACGCTGAACCCTTAGAGCGCGGCTACGGCGATACGCTCGGCAATGCTTTAAGGCGTTTGCTGCTCTCTTCAATTAGGGGAGTAGCTGTTACAGCCGTAAGAATTGACGGGGTGCTTCATGAGTTCAGCACTATCAAGGGCGTTCGTGAGGACGTCATTGAAATTTTGATGAACTTGAAGCACATTCCGATTAAAGCAAAAACTGAAAAACCTCAGCTTAAAGCCGAAGGTTATAAGCTTCTTACGCTTGACTCTCAGGATTTGCCGAAAGATTTTTTTGAACGCGAACAAAATCCCGGAGTTATAACGGCTAAGGATTTACCTTGGGATAACGATTTTGAATTTTGCGGTTCAGGTGTTCTTTGCACACTTGAACCCGGTGCTCACTTAGTAATGGAAATTTACATTGAGCCGGGTGTCGGCTATCTTTCTGCAGAACGTGAAAGACCGGCTCATCTGCCTGTTGACGCTCTTTTGACGGACGCAATTTTTTCACCGGTTAAGCGCGTTAATTACCGCATAGAACCGGCCCGCGTAGGTCAGAGCATTGACTATGAACGTCTTGTTCTTGATGTCTGGACTAACGGAGCAATTTCGCCGGAAGATGCTGTAAAAGAAGCCGCCGGGATCGCTCAAAATTGTTTCGCTCATATCGCCGGAACTGTGAGCGTCGTTTCTCCTGATGAGATTAACAGCATTATTGCAGAAAAACCGTCAGTAATAGAAACGCCTGCAAAGGGAGACCGTAAGCCTTCTTCAAGACCTAAAGCGGTTGAAGAAAAAGCTGAAGTTGAAGATAACGAACTTTCGCTTGAAGATGAGCCTATTCGTACTCTTGAACTTTCTCTCAGAAGCGAAAACTGCTTAATGAGGGTCGGCATTGAAACTGTCGGCGATTTACTGCAGAGATCTCACGATGATCTTCTTAAAATCCGCAATTTAGGTAAAAAATCACTCACCGAAATTGAGAAAAAACTTGAAGAACGTGAATTAACTCTCAGTACTTTATCAATGTATCCTGAAGAAGAAGTAATCCCGGAGACTAATAATCTTCCAGATTTAGAAGACGAAAAGCCGGAAAAGCCTAAGGGCGGTAAAGACAAGCCGAAACCTAAGCCTAAACCGAAGCCGAAGCCCGCAAAGGAAGAAACTAAGCCCGAAGCTGAAGCCGAAGTAAAAGAACAGACCGCGCCTGTCGAGGAAAAAGCAGAAAAAGCAGAGAAAGAAACTAAGACTAAAAAGTCAAGTTCAAAATCTAAGAAAAAAGCTGAAGACGCAAAGCCGGAAGAAAAAACAGAAGTAAAAGCTGAAGAAGAGGCCGAAAAACCTAAGAAGCCTAAGAAAACTTCTAAAAAAACTCCGGCAGCGGACGAAAAAGAATAATAATTTAACCACGAACAAGGAGGTGCAATCTTAAATTGAGACATCATGTTGACCACAGAACACTCGGGCGTTACGGCAGTCATAGAAAATTAATGCTCGGAAATATGGCCGCAAGTTTATTTCTTAACGGAAGTATCACAACGACCGTAACACGCGCTAAAGAACTTCGCCGCGTAGCTGAGAAATTAATCACACGCGCTAAAGGCGGAAGCGTTCATGATATCCGCGTAGTGTTCGCAAAAATGCCGCATAAAGAAGCAGCAACAAAATTATTTGCTGAGATCGCCCCGAAATATAAATCTTTCGATAAAGGCGGTTATACAAGAATTGTTAAACTCGGAGCACGCAAAGGCGACGGCTCGCCTATGGCAGTGATTGAACTTGTTGAACGTGAACAGAAAACAGAAGCAGCAGCAACTGAACAGAAATAATCAGCCGTTTTTAGAAGTACGCTCTGTTTCGTTTTCTTATGACGAAAAAATTACGGGACGGACATTAAACTCCGTCTCTTTTTTTGTAAACAAAGGCGAACGTATAGCGTTACTCGGACATAACGGCTCCGGAAAATCTACGCTCACAAAAATTTTAGGCGGCCTCTTAGAACCTGACGAGGGCGCGTGTTTTATTGACGGCGTTGACATTAATAAAATGGATTTTCAAGACTTGCGGCGGAAAATCGGAATGGTTTTTCAAGACCCCGAAAATCAAATCGTCGCGGCTATGGTTGAAGATGACGTAGCTTTTGCTCCCGAAAATCAAGGTCTGCCTTCCGAAGAAATTCAGCTTAGAGTTGATATAGCTCTTAAAGAAGCTGATTTGCTTCACAAAAAAGACGCTCCAGTCTCTGCTTTATCCGGCGGCGAAAAACAAAGAACTGCTCTTGCCGGAGTATTGGCGGCTGATGTAGAGTGCTTAATTCTTGACGAGCCTATGGCAATGCTTGACCCTAAAAGCCGTCTTAGAATTGAAAAAGTTTTGAGATTTATTCACGGCGAAGGCATGACAATTCTGCAGATTACCCATCAAATTGAAACAGAAAATTTTGATGATATTCAGCGCGTTTTAGTTTTGTCGAAAGGTCAAATAATTTGGCAGGGAAAAACTCAGGAATTTTGGGACAAAGCTGAAGAATTAGGCTTTGAACTTCCAGATGAACTTAAAATCAAAAAATTTTTTAACAGGTTAGGCGTTAGAGGTGAGGGGTTAGAAATTTTCAGCGAAAAAAATTTTTCAGTTCCTGCGAAATTGAAAAATAACAGCGAAATTAAAAATCACGAAACGAAATTTAATATTAAAAATCTTTCGTTTAAGTATGACGAAAAAAATTTTGCACTTAAAAATCTTGATACTGAAATTTTTTCAGGCTCGTGGCTCTCAATCATCGGCCATACAGGAAGCGGAAAATCTACTCTCGTTCAACACTTAAACGCTTTATATAAAATTCAAAGCGGAGAAATTTTTTTTGACGCTCAAAAATTACCGCAGAAAGGCGAGGAAGTTCACGCTTTAAGACAACGGGTCGGGCTTGTCTTTCAACATCCTGAAGATCAATTATTTTCGCCGACTGTCAGAGAAGAATTAGCTTTTGCTCCCAAAAACGCGGGCTTAAAAAATTCTAAATTAGACGAAGCTGTTTTATTCGGGCTTGAATGTGTAGGGCTTGGAAAAAATTTTTTAGAAAGAAATCCTTTAGCTTTATCCGGTGGTGAAAGACGTTTAGTTGCTATTGCTTCAGTGTTGTCGACACGGCCTGAATGTATAGTTCTTGATGAGCCTTTAGCAGGTCTTGACGCTTCTTATCAGAAAAAAATTTTAGAAATGCTTAAAAATTTACGGAACTCCGGCACAACTATAATCACAATCACTCATAATTTAGACACAGCTTTGAAGTTCAGCGACAGAATTTTAATTTTAAGAAACGGCGAAAAAATCAAAGAAGGCTCGCCCGATGAAGTTATCGAAGAAATTATGAACGTCCTTGAGCCCGAGTCTTGGCCTGACGTTTTGAGAGTGTCAGCTGAAATCAGAAAAATAAATAAAAATTTTCCTTTACTCTATGACTATCAGGAATTTATAAAATGTTTCTCTCAGATATAAATTTAGGTCAATATGTTCCGACGGGTTCAATAATTCATAAACTTGACCCGAGAGCAAAATTATTTTCGTTGATTTTTATAATTTCGGCGATTTTTCCGGCAAAAAATTTTTTTCAGCTCGCTTTTTGGGCGGCGTTACTTGCTGTTATTGTTCATGCTTCAAAAATTTCGTGGCGGATCTTGCTTAAATCCTCGCGGCCTGTATTTTTTTTAGTGGCATTTACTTTTATTTTTAATTTAATCGCTGCTTATTTTTCGAGTGATTTATCTACGGCAGTTTACAGGGCTTTTTTCACATCGATAAGGCTTATAGTTTTAATGCTGTTCGCTATAATGCTGCCATTGACTACCGCGCCTCTTGAACTTGCTGACGGATTAGACTATCTGCTTAGGCCGCTTGCAAAAATAGGCTTTCCAGCTCATGAATGTTCAATGATGATAGGAATGGCATTAAGATTTATTCCTTTATTAATGCAGGAAACGGACAAAATTATTAAAGCCCAATTATCGCGCGGAGCGAGGCTCGATCAAGGGAATTTATTTCAAAAAGTCATGGCATTTTTTCCTGTATTAATTCCGTTGTTCATAATAATTTTCAGGCGTGCGGACGAGATTGCAACAGCTATGGAAGCGCGGGGCTATGACGGAGGCTCGGGACGAACGAGAAGAAAGCCTTTAGTTTGGAAATTTAACGACACTGCTTCGGTGATAATTTCAGGAATTTCTGCAGGAATATTTTTCGTTTTATAGCTATCTGCGATACTTTTGATGAGCTTTTAGTTTAGAATATCAAATGCAAACAAAAAAACAAAGGATAAGAAAATATGCTATAATACATTCTAAGAGTTATTCAGCATTCGATTTGTGAGCGAATGCCCACTATCTTAATTCTTATCCTGTGATTATTATACCACAGAGCGAGATAGGATTTAATAGTCGTATGCTTAAATTTTGCGTCAGGTAGTTTTGTTAAATTGACTATTTGACGCAAGGTTTTCAAATTTCATTCAAATTCAAATTTTTCGGGAATTTTTGCAGTTACTTCATAAATTTTTTCAAAAAACAAATCTAAAACAGCTTCCTCGTTATAACATGGACATAAAATTGAAATCATTTTTATCATCTTCTTTACTGCATAAAAATAGCCGCGCTGCTGAGAGCACGGCTGTTAAAGTTTCTAAAATTATTACAAAAATTTACTTACGATTCAGATTCATAAATTTCGCGGATAATATAAACAGGTCTTTGCTTGCTCTCGATATAAGTTCTGCCGAGATATTCACCTAAAATTCCAACTCCTAATAATTGAAGGCCGCCGAAAAGTAAAATTAAACATACTAATGAAGCATAGCCTGGAAGCTCGATCCCGAATATTATAGTTCTTATAAATATCCAAAATCCGTAAGCAAACGCACTGAAAGCTATCGCGCCTCCAAGATAAAGCCATAAAGTTAAAGGTGCGGTGCTGAACGATGTTATGCCCTCGATAGCTAAATTCCAAAGTTTCCAGCCGTTAAATTTTGAAGTCCCTGAACTTCTTGCGTTGCGTTTGTAATCAAGCGTGAAAGTTTTGAAGCCCGCCCACGCAAAAAGACCCTTCATAAATCTATGAGACTCTTTCAATTCTTTGAGGGCGTTAATAACTTTACGGTCAATTAATCTAAAATCGCCGACATTTTCAGGAATTTCAGGATTAGAAATTAAATTATGCAGACGGTAAAACATTTTTGCTGTTGTTCGTTTTAGATATGAATCAGAAGAACGGTCTGTGCGCCGTGCTAATATAACTTCATAACCTTCACGCCATTTCTCAATCATTTTTGAAATTAATTCCGGCGGATCCTGCAAATCAACATCAATGGGTATAGCAGCATCACCTTTGCAATAATCTATAGCGGCAGTCAAAGCAGCTTCCTTGCCGAAGTTACGCGATAAATCAATGATTTTTATCCGCGAATCTTTTTCAGCATGATTTTTCAAAACTTCGAGAGTATTATCTTTGCTGCCGTCATTGACGCAAACAAATTCAAATTCTTCAGGAATTTTTGCAGTTACTTCAGAAATTTTTTCAAAAAACAAATCTAAAACAGCTTCCTCGTTATAACATGGACATAAAATTGAAATCATTTTTTATCATCTTCTTTACTGCATAAAAATAGCCGCGCTGCAGAGAGCACGGCTGTTAAAGTTTCTAAAATTATTACAAAAATTTACTTACGATTCCGATTCATAAATTTCACGGATAATATAAACAGGCCGTTGTTTACTCTCGATATAAGTCCGCCCGACGTATTCGCCTAAAATCCCGATGCCGAGCATTTGAGAACCGCCGAAAAATAGCGTCAAACAAAGCAATGACGCATAACCTGGGAGTTCAATTCCGAATAAAATAGTCCTGATAAAAATAAAAAATCCGTATACAAACGCGCAAATTGAGATACCCCCCCCTACGTATAGCCAAAGCGTCAAAGGTGCAGTGCTGAACGATGTTAAGCCGTCTATTGCAAAATGTACCAAATTCCAAAAATTGAACTTAGATTCGCCTGCCATGCGCTTTTCTACTTTGTAATCAATTATGCAGGATCTAAAACCTGCCCAAGCAAAAAGTCCTTTCATAAATCTCAAAGATTCTTTCATTTTTTTAAGAGCATCTATGACTTTTCTGTCAATAAGTCTAAAATCTCCGACGTTAGCAGGAATTTCATATCTTGAAGTAGCATTTTGAAATTTATAAAAGGCTAAAGCAGTGATTTTTTTCAGCCAAGAATCCGTAGCACGATCCCGCCGGGCTGCAACAACTTCATAGCCTTCGC
Organism: uncultured Fretibacterium sp.; assembly: GCA_947168585.1. Lineage (GTDB taxonomy): Bacteria > Synergistota > Synergistia > Synergistales > Aminobacteriaceae > JAFUXM01. The sequence goes on along the minus strand of CAMVMK010000005.1, from coordinate 45,388 downwards.
GCCATTTTTCAATCATTTTTGAAATTAATTCCGGAGGCTGCTGCAAGTCAACATCAATAGGTATAGCGGCATCGCCTTTGCAGTAATCGAGAGCGGCGGTCAAAGCAGCTTCTTTGCCGAAATTACGGGAAAAATCTATGACTTTAATTCTTGAATCTTTTTCAGCATGATTTTTCAAAATTTCGAGGGTTTTATCTTTACTGCCGTCATTGACGCAAATAAATTCAAATTTTTCAGGAATTTTTGCAATTACAGCAGAAATACGCTCGAAAAATAAATCTAAAACGGCCTCTTCGTTGTAGCACGGACATAAAATCGAAATCAAAATTTCAGCCGCCTCCTAAAGCCGCATATTTGCAAGCTGATATCTTACGACCCAATAAATAGCTTCAGCAATTCCCTTGAAAGATTTATCTCTATTGAAAATTAACCGAGCTAAAGGCCACATACAGCGTGCATCGCCTAAATTAGCTCCCATCCGCTGCCATTTTTCAGCCTGCTCTGCACTGACTTCGAGCCCGTGCGGTAAATGTCCAAGAGCGTTTATAGTATGTTGTAAAAAAGGTTCGCTCTTTAAGCCTAATTCATATATAAAATCAGTGTTGCCTGCCTCTGCGATTTTAATTAACGGCGTTGAACGGCCTTTCCAAAGTTCGTTAATAGCTTCGATATCACCGCTTAATTCTTTAGGAATTGCCAAAATACTTTTTATGCCGAAATATTTTGCAAAATTTCCCGATTCCGGCGTTGTTGATAAATCTCCTAATATAAGTCTTGGCCTATTTTCAAAGAAAGTTACTGTTATATTTTCTGCTCCGGCTTTCTTTTGCTCAAGAATATATTCATACCGCGCAACTTGCTCTGCTCTATATTCCGGAGCAATTTTTAAGTTTTCTATAACTTCCCAAAAGTTAAAACTGATTAATAAAGCAAGAATTAAAACCGGATAACGAAATTTTCTGCTGAAATCAGCGAATTTTTCTGAAGTTGTGAGTTTTCCGCGATAAAAGCGTCCCAACAGCCAGCACCAAGTTATACCCATACATAATAATGCTGTAGTTTCACCGCGTTCAGGAAGCCGTCCGCTTAGTCCCCAGCCGTGAACAGCCTGCATTAAAACAGCGATTAAATACATTATAATTACGACATGCCGAATTTTTAATTTTGTATTTTTAACGGGGATTTTTTTAGCAATTAACGGCAGAAACATTAAAAAGACATAAGTCATTGGTGTTGCAAAAAATTTTATTGTAGTCAAAAATCCCTGAATGCTGCCGATTAATAATGTCCGTTTCAAGTGAGACGCAAAAACTTGAAAATCATTCGGAATATGTTTCGCCATCCTTGCGGTAGTACTCGGAGCATAATATAAAAAACAAAACGCAGCTATAGAGACAAGCCAGAACGAACAACAAATTAAAGCACTTTTCTTCTCTCGTTTGAAAGCAAAATAAATCATAGCAATAAATGCAAATACGCCCTGAAAAATACATGGTAATTCTATTAAAGTACCGTTGATAAATAAAACAATAAGACAAGCTAAAAATGCAGACTTTGAACCTTGCAGAGCTTTCACAGCCCAAGCCATCGAGAGAATATGCAGTGATACGCACCAAAGATACGGCGAGCCGGCAAGCCAATATAGTGTTTCACTAAGTGAATAAAGAGACGCGAGAGTTGAAGCTGAGATAACTACAGTGAGTAAGATTTTATTTTTTCGTGAGATTTCGTGGGGGGGGGGGTAAAATTCCGAGAAAAATCCAAACGCAAATAGCGTAAGTCAAAATTGTAATTAAAGCCCAAAATCTATAAGAAGAGATAAACGGAAAAGAAACACACAGACTAAGAAAAAAGGCGTTAGCAAGCCGTCCGTTATCATGCAGGAAAAAATCTTTTTGAAATTCCCAAAAACCTGTTTGCGAAACCCTCGTAGCAAAATTAAAATCATCGCCCGAGTGCGGCCAATTATAAAACCCAAGCCAGGCAAATAACGCTGTGAAAATTATTAAAAACGCAAGTAAGGGAAAATAAAAATTTTTCTTTAATTCCATGTTTAATACCTCCTGTTGCAATATTATACAAGAAATCAAAAAATTAAAAAAAATCCCCGTGCTGAACACGGGGTTAAATTCATGATTTTTATTTCAAATTCGTTTTGAAGAAAGAAATTATTTTTTCAAACGGAATTTTTTCCATGTTGTCATATAAATCTACATGAGACGCGCCGGGAACGATAACGAGTTCTTTATTGTCGCCTTTGAGCATTTTGAAAGCGTCTTCACTGAAATATCTCGAATGTGCTTTTTCGCCGTGAACAACTAAAACAGGATTTTCAATTTCTCCGATAAATGCAAGCATAGGCATATTAATCATAGCAAGCGAAGATGTTACTGTCCAGCCTGCGTTAGAGTTTACAGAATTTTTGTGATAGCCTCTCGGAGTTTTGTAGTAAGCGTAATAATCTTTCACAAACTGCGGAGCGTCTTCCGGAAGAGGGTCAATAACTCCGCCTGCTTTTGCGTAAGTTCCGGCCTTATAATCTTTAGTTCTCTGGGCATTGAGAGCCTTGCGCGCAGCTATTCTTTTTTCGGGACTGTCGTCAGCGTCAAAATATCCGTTAGCAGCTACTCTCGACATATTATACATAGTTGAAGCTACGGTTGCTTTAATTCTTGTATCAGCCGCAGCAGCGTTGAGACCGATTCCGCCCCAGCCGCAAACGCCTATAATTCCGATTTTTTCAGCATCAACAAAATCACGGGTTGAAAGAAAATCTACAGCCGCAGAAAAATCTTCCGTGTTAACTTCGGGTGAGGAAATATCTCTGACTGCTCCGCCGCTCTCGCCCGTGAATGAAGGATCGAACGCAAGCGCGACAAATCCTGCCTTAGCCATTTCCTGAGCGTAAAGCCCCGAGACCTGCTCTTTGACTGCCCCGAAAGGTCCTGCAACCGCTATGGCCGCGTATTTTTTAGAAGCATCAAAATCTTTGGGCATGTATAAATCTCCCGTTAAATCAATCCCGAAACGGTTATGAAAATGAGCTTTTTCGACTTTAATATCATCGTAAATTTTGAAAACTCTCGTATCGTTCTCAAGAGCAAAAGCCGATGACGCTGTGAGAAGCATTAAAGCCGCGATTAAAATTTTTGTCATTAAATTTTTTTCTCCTTTATTAATAATTTTCCGCGTGAAATTATCTATGAAAACTCACAAAAATAAAACCGTGATTTTATTTATTTGCTTAAACTTGACTTTAATAATTATAATAACAAATTTATTATGAAAGGTATAATGATTCAAGGAACATCAAGCGACTCTGGAAAAAGTTTTTTAGTTACGGGCTTATGCAGATTATTTTCACGAGATTTTAATCTGAAAGTCTGCCCTTTCAAGTCGCAGAATATGTCAAATATTTCTTACACAACGCAAAATAATTTAGAGATGAGTTTAGCTCAGGCTCTTCAAGCAAGGGCGGCAGGTCTTGAGCCTGAAATTTTTATGAACCCGATTTTATTAAAACCTCAGCACGAAAAATCTTCGGAGATAATATTAAACGGAAAAAAATTTGAACGCCCCGCAGAAAAAAATTTTTACTTTGAAAATTTTACTCAAAACGAGGGCATTAAGGCCGTAAGAGAAGCGTTAAGTTTTATCGAAAAAAATTTTGAAGCTGTAATCATCGAAGGCGCAGGAAGTCCGGCAGAAATTAATTTGAACGCTCACGAGATCGTCAACATGAGAATAGCACGCGAAGCTGACGTGCCTGTAATTTTAATCGCTGACGTTGACAGAGGCGGTGCGCTTGCTTCAGTCGTTGGAACTCTCGAACTTTTAGGCCAAGACCGAGAAAGAGTTAAGGGAATAATTTTTAATAAATTTCGGGGCGACATTAATTTATTTCAATCCGCTGTCGAATGGACAGAAAATTATACGGGCGTTAAAGTTGTCGGTGTCATGCCTTTTGCGAAAAATATTTTACTTGAAGCTGAAGATTCTTTGAGTTTGTCCGCAAATAAAAATCTCACCGGCGAAAATTTTTTAACCGATGAGAAAGCCTTTGACGCTATAGCAGATTTAATTAAAAATAATCTCGATATAAATTTTTTAAGCGGCTTAATCCGAAGCTGAAACATCTACGTCCGGCGTGATTGTTATTTTATAGTCGGGATATAAATTTTTAATTTCGTCATAAAGAATTTTTATTCCGTCTTTTGGATTAATATCAAAACTAAAAACGGCATCGAAACGAATTTCTTTATTTTCTTGATAAAATCCGTGAAGCTGAATAACCCATTCATGAGCCATAACTGTTTGACGGACTTTATTTTCAATTTCAGCGGCTTGGCTGTCGCCTGTGTTGTAGGAATAAAGCCCAACACCTGCAAGAATAACGCCGGTTTCTTGATAAATTTTTACTTCAACCCGGCGCGTTAATTTATCGACTTCGCGGACTGTCATAGTGTCGGGGAGTTCAAGATGTACGGAAGCGTAATTTTTATCAGGACCGTAATTATATAAAACTAAATCGTAAGCTCCTCGAACATTGGGCTCTTCGGTCAAGAGTTTTTTAACTTTCGCCGTCAATTCTTTGTCAGTCCTAACGCCTAAAATGTCATCAAGAGTATCTGTAATCATTTCTACGCCGGATTTAATAATTACAAGCGAAATCACCGCGCCGACATAAGCTTCTAAAGAAATTCCCGTGAGCATAAAAATTATTGCAGAGCCAAGCACTGAAGCCGATAAAATTGCGTCAAACGTAGCGTCAGAGCCGGAAGCAATTAAAGAAGAAGAATTTGCTTTTTCACCTTGAGTTTTTACGTATTTCCCTAAAATTAATTTCACGGCGATAGCAACGGCAATAATAAACAGCGAAATTATTTTATAGTCGGGAGTTTCAGGGTAAATAATTTTTTTAACGGATTCAACGATCGAAGTTATTCCGGCATAAAGAACAATTCCGGCGACAATCAGCGCGCTTAAATATTCTATACGGCCATGACCGAGCGGATGTTTTTTATCGGGCTGTCTTCCTGCGAGTTTTGCTCCGATTATAGTTATTAATGAAGAAACTGCGTCTGAAAGATTATTCACTGCGTCCAAAATTACGGCGATAGAATTTGACATAATTCCGATAACCGCCTTAAACGCCGATAAAAGAACGTTCGTTAAAATTCCTATAAGACTTGTTTTAATTATTATTTCGTTTCTGTTTTTCATGTTTTAGAGTATAGCATTAAAACTTAATAATTTCTCGATAAAAAAATTATTTTCTTCAGGAAATCTTGAGGCAACGCGGATAAAATTTCCGTCAAGTCCTTGAAAATTTCTCGTGTGCCGGACGACAATCCCGGATTTTAATAAAAATTTTATGACTTCTAAATCATTTTCAACTTTAATCAAGAAAAAATTTACGGACGAGTCTGAAACTTCAAAACCCGATGACCTCAAATTATTTATAAATTCAGGAGTGTTAATTTTATAAAAATTCCGCGAGGTTTCATAAAAATTTCTATCTTTCAAAAATTTCACGGCTAAGGCTTGAGCAACGGCGTTGACGCTCCATGACGGCTGAAAATTTTTCAGGGATTTTATAATTTTTTCGTCCGCAATCACGCAGCCTATTCTTGCGCCGCTTAAATGAAAAAATTTCGTGAGTGAGCGCAATAAAATTACGTTCTTAAAATTTAATAATTTTTCCGGCTCGTCTTTCAGCAAAAAATCTATATAAGCCTCGTCAATTATAAAAATAGTTTCAGGAAATTTCTTTATTAAATCCGCAAGATTTTTTATAAAAATTCCTGTCGGGTTATTAGGATTTACGATTATAAAAATTTCAAAATCTCCGGCTTGTGATAGTTGTAACCCCTCCGTCTCACATTGTTCGACACCTCCCCTTAAAAAGGGGCGGCAATTAAAAATATTTTCAGCTTTAATAAAAGCCCGTGAATATTCAAAATAACAGGGCTGAAAAATTCCCGCGCGTCTTCCTCTAAATAAATCAGCGAGTAAAAAAATTGCTTCGTTAATTCCGTTAGTGAATAAAATTTTTTCGGGAGAAATTTTTTCGCGTTTTGAAATTATTTCACGTAGTTTTTTACAGTCCGGGTCAGGATAATTTGAAACTAAATTTTTTATGTCTAAATCAAAATCCGGGCATGAAAAAATATTCGTGTTAGTGCTGAAATCTAAAATTTTTTCAGGAATTTCAATATTAAAAGCCCGGTATAAATTTTCAGGGTTTGCCCCGTGAATTGGAAAATTTTTCATGATAAATAAAAAAATCGCCCGGCTTTTTAGGCCAAGACGATTTTTAGAATTTCAAAATTTTTTACAAGCGTTTAGTTTTCGCGCAGGCAAATATAAACATTGCAAGGAACAAGAGAACGCTCCTAATTCCTAACGAATTACAGCCCGCGTTGCTCGGACCGAGCACAGAAGGTTCGGATGATGAACCGCTTGCTTCGTTGTTATACAAAGTTACGTCCATAGAAGTTTCATTAGCGGCTAAATTAGCTTCGGAGTCGGAAGCTGTAACATCATCAACATTGACATAATAAACTAAATAGCCTGTCGGAGTCGTTCCGAATGTTGCTATGCCGGTCGATGAGTCATATTCGGCTTGTTGGACTTCTTTGTCAGATGAGTCAAATTCTTTGACACTTGTAATTCTTGCGGCAATATCTGCGCTCGTGGCGCTGCTTACATATGCCAAAATGAAACTTGCTAAATTAATTTGATTATCTGAGGGCTTGTAAGATTTGAAAGATTTATAGTTTTCCTGCCCGCTCCAGCTTCCTGTCGTTAAACTGTCGAGTTCGCTGATGTCAAGGAACAATAAAGCATTGTTGGAAACGTCAAGAGTTTCAAGACTGTCGCAGTCCTCGAGATTAATGCTCGTTAATTCCGAATAACTTGAGTTAAGAGTTTCAAGGCTTGTGCATCCCGAAACATCAAGAGTCTCAAGGTTTGAACATGCCGAAGCGTTGAGCGTTTTAAGGTTTGTACAGCCCGAAGCGTTGAGAGTGCCTACACCTGTACCCTCAAGGTTAAGCGTTTCAATAGTTGTGTTCCTCGCTAAATTTACAGTCGTGAGAGGCGCGCCGCCTGCGTTAATGTGGCTGACTTTGCTCGTGCTTGAAAGCGTCAAAGTTCCTACTTTAGTACCGCTTGACATTGTAAGAGTTCCGATTGTAACGCCGCTGAGATTAAGCGTTGATCCTGATGATAATCCTGAAGCACTGCTTAAATCAAGAGTATCAAGATTAACTTTCAATAAATCCGAATTTGTAATTGAAGATACTTGACTGTTAATCGAAATTTTCTTGATGTCTGCTAAATTAACGTTTGGATTGTTCAAAATTGTTGAGAGAGGTACGCTCCCCTGAACGTCATATTTAAGTTCACCTGTAGAATCAACTGAAACTGCTTTGACGTAGCCTGTCGAAGTGTCGCTGCTTGCAGGGTTGACTCTGATAGTTATCTCGGCAGATACAATTTTAGCGTTTTCTTCACTATTATCAGGAGTGAAAATAACTCCGTATTTTGTTTTGTTATCGTCAGAAACTTTCGGCTTAACTGCAGGCGTTATCCATGTCCATGTTCCTGAAACGTCAACGCTTGTTGTATCGTCTAAATCTGTTACAGCTTTCACTGTACCGCCGGAGAGTACGCTGTTGTCTAAAGAAAGTCCCTCTCTTATTGCTGAGGCTGTAGGAAGAGATGTAATTGTAGTGTCTCTGTAAACGGTGTAGTATGAATTTGTATCTTCAACAGCAACATAGCCTGCAGGAAGATAATCTTCGTTAAGATAACTCGAATTTGTAAATGTTCCGCCCGCGATTATTACAGTAGGCGTATATTCTGCGTCAGATTCTTCACTATCTTCAGCGATGTCAACGAGGCCGCGAAATGTTCCGTCATGAATTGTAACGTTAGCAGAGCCTTTGTAATTATTATTAATGATTGCTGCGATAGCATAACCTGTTGAAGAACTACCGTTGTTATTTTCGCTATTATCTGCTGTGTTTCCGGTAGGAGCAAAATCACCGCCGTAAACTATTGCGTTACCGCCTTTAAGTTCGAGAGCTGTAGGCCCGGAGATTGTACCGCCGTAAAATACAATATCGCCTGATTGAGGGTGATAAATTCCTGTATCTGACTTAGCACTGATTTCAGCATTTTCGTTGATTGTAATACGATTCGCTGAAAGAGTTGAAGTTCCGTTGCCTGAAATTGCTGAAGCACCGCCCGTTACTGCAACTGTACCATTAATCTCTAAATATTGCCCGTAATAATCAGCCGTATCTGTCTCTGAAGCCGGAAGATTATTACCAAAAACGGCAATTCCGTAGCAATTATCACTGCTTACAATTACATCTTCATCAATAATAAGGCTTGCAAAATCCGCGCTTGTAGATGCCGCAGCACCCACGCGGATAACACTGCTGCTATCGCTTGTCCCTTTTGCATATATAGTTCCTGAACCTGTTATCGTTACATTCCCAGCATGAATCCATAAAGCGCGTATAGCACTACTGCCGCAGGATATATCATAGCCGTCTAAGTCAATAGTTAATGCGTTATCATAGTCATCGCTTATTGTAAGCGTGTCAGTTAAAGTAATATCATTTATAAGTGTAATTTTAGCTGTAGTATGAGTTTGGGCATCGTTAATCGCCTCCTGCAAAGTACTATATGATTTATTATTATAACTTGCGACAGCAGCCCAAGCCGCTCCCGAAGTTAAAGTTAAAATCAATATACATAACAAAACGAATATATTAATTCGTTTCATGATAGTTAAAATCCCCTTTCCTTTATAAGACATTCTAAAAATTATTCGACAATTACGCTGAATTATATCATCAAGAAAAAATTTTTTCTGCTATAATTTAACCGTAAAAAAATTATCGGAACTTTCACAGAAAAAAATAATTTTTTCAACTACATTTTCAACTACAAAAATCTCAAAATTTTTCAGCAATAATAATTTTTCACGAAGCTAAAATAAAAATTAATATCATCATCAAGAGCGCGAACGCTCCGCAGGATTCATCGAGCAATTTCCATGCCCGGACTATATCAAAAATTTCAGGATTTCGAGCCTCAGAATTTATAAACGGACGAGAGACGAATTTTTTATCATAAAATGCTCCTCCGCCTAATTTTATATTTAAGACTCCGGCGAACGCGCTTTCTCCGTGTGCACTGTTAGGGCTTGAATGTTTAAGACGGTCTCGGAGAAAAATTTTTAGAGCATTCTTATTCTGAGCGGCAATAATAAAACCTCCGAGACGAGCCGGAATAAAATTTAATATATCGTCAAGCTTTGCTGACGGTGTTCCGAAAGATTTATATTTTTTATAGCCGATCATTGAATCTAAAGTGCTTACGGCCTTGAAAATCCAGACGCTTAAAATCATTCCGTAAGAATTAAAAATTAAATATCCGAGAGCAGCGTAAAAAATTACGGATATAACTCCGTCAATAGAATTTTCAGCGATAGTCTCGATAACGGCGCGTATGATTTCAGTTTCGTTTAAGTTTTCGGTGTCGCGCCCTACGACATAAGATAAAAATTTTCGGGCTTCAATAAGATTTTTATTGATTAAAGCGTGAAAAATTATTTCCGTCTCGTCTTTCAAGTCCCGCCACGCAAGAGCAGAATATAAAAAATAAATTCTCACGAAAAAATTATTTCCCGTGAGATATAACGCAAGCCACACAAAAAGCCCCGTCGTGCTTAACGTCAATAAACACAAGACGAGGCCGCGTATAAATGAATTTTCCTGAAATAAAAATTTTCTTTCTAAATTTATAAAACTTCCGATTAATTTCACTGGGTGAAAAAAATTTTTCGGATCTCCTAAAATTAAATCGATTAAAATTGCAAGCGAAATTTCAAGAGCAAAATTCAATTTTTCCTAATTAATCGAGATTGCTCCGACACGTCCGTTATTAAGTTTAATCGTGTAAACTTTGCCGTTTTCCATGCAGACGTTAAACGTCATATCTTTATTCGGAAATTCGTAAGTAAGGGTCGTGAATTGAGGTTCAAAATAATCCGAGTAACGCGCTGTAGGTTTTCCGAGTCTTTTTTGAATTGAAGTCTCGCTCATGCCTAACGGGTTAAAACCTAAAAATTCTTTACATTCGCTTGGGTCTTCGCTCGCAAAAAGTTCGGGATTTTTATTAGCTTTTTTCATTTTCTTTTCGTAAGCGTTATATAAATCAGAAGCAGTTTTGCTCTTAGGGCCGGCCTTAAATAAAATTCCGTTCTGAGCTAACCAGCCGCTTGATTTTCCGACTTTAACCTTGCACCATAAATTATTCTCGCTGTCGCGGGCAGTGTCGAGGACTTTCAGCCATTCTTCGGGAAATTCGATATATTCGGCATCGGCCTTTGCGTCAGGAGCGTTATAGAGCGGCAGTAAATCTTCAAGAGCATAAGCCCATTGGCCTTTTGACGGAGCTACGGGCGAGAGCGTTCTATCTTGAGCAGAAGCGGCTCCGGCAAAAATTAAGACAAGCGAAATTAAAATTAAAATCTTCTTCATAAAAAATTTTTCTCCTTAGTCGTCAGTTTGACCTGCGCGGCCCTCATAAAAAACGGCTTCTTCAACCTCGCCGTCGCGTAAAGTTACGACAAGGGTCATTTTTCTGTCGGAAAGTTCATATGAAAGAATATTAACATCGCTTTCTTCGTAGGGTGTCTCGCGCAATGTCGGGGTTCCGAGTTTGCTTCTTACTCCGTCTTGATCGAGACCTAAAAGAGACTGTAAAGCACTTTTATTTTTCTTGTATTTCTTATAGAGGTTTGAGGCGATTTTACTTTTTCCGCCGTTCTGAAGTTTTAATCTTACGCCGTTTTGAGCCAGCCAGCCGCTTTTACCGTTGATGCTGACTTTGTACCATAAATTATTATTTTTGTCGCGGATTGCGCTTGGAACTTTGAACCATTCATCATCGTCAAATTCTACATATTCAGAATCTGAATTTACGTCGGCTTTTTCGTAAAGAGGCAAAGAATCCTCGAGAGCAAAACCCCATTGGCCTTTTGACGGAGGTACGGGACTATCTTTAGCAAAAGCAGCGGACGAAACAAAAACGCAGATAAATAACGCCGCGAAAATTAAAGCAAACTTTTGTTTTATCTTTGACATTAAAACATAAACTCCTTAAAAAATTTTAGCCCGAATATTATAGCAAAATAAAAAAATTAGGAGGCTGAAAGTTTTTCGCTTCCTGCTTCCTAAATTATTTTCTAATTATAACTGCTTTTTTATTTCGTGATTATTAAAGTTCTTTGCCATTCATAATACGGCTCGGAAAGAATAACGCCTTCATTCGCGTCTTTCATTACGGCATTGACAGGATTTTCACCTTTAATTTCAATTTCTTTCGGGAAAGTCATTCCTTTTGTTGAACGATACCAGAAAATTACGTCGGCGCGTCCCGAAGTCAAAGCTGATGAGCGTGCTCCGGCTTCAACGCTGATTATCTCGATGTTTTTCTTTAATCTTTTTCCGATTTCAGATAAAACTGCAGTGTTATAACCTGCGGGCTTTCCGTCAGAGGCAACAAAATCCATAGGAGGCATATCGCCGGTAACTGCTACGGTAATTTTGCCTGCATCTTCAAATTTTTCAAAAGCTGCTGCTTCAGAAATATTTTCGGCGTTGATATATTTTTCTTCGAGGGCTTTGAGAGTTCCGTCTTCTTTCATTGAAGCTATAGCCTTGCTGAATTCCGCGCAAAGTTCTTTATCTTCTGCTCTAAATCCGCAGGAAATAGCTGACGGCATACGAATAGTGAAAAGAATTCTATATTCTGGATCGCTCTTCATGATATATTTTGCTGTGCTTTCAGGCAGAGAAATTTCATCGACACGCCCGGCCTCAAGAGCCATTAACATTGAAGTTAAATTATCATAAAAATGAATAACGTGGCGGTTCTCCTTGATAGCTGTGAGCATTGTTACAAAATCTTGATTTTCAGGAACATCAAACATGCTTAAAGAAAATGCAGGCAGCATTGCGGTTAATTCATCAAGAGCGTTTTGAAATTCGTCTTCAGTTGTGCCCAGATAATTCAAGACACCTCCGTGAACGTGATTTAGCCCACCCTTACGAGCAGCAAACGCACATGACGAAAATAAAACAGAAACCATCAAAGCAACGATGACTACGCGATAAAAATTCTTGAGCTTCATAAAAATCTCTCCTTTATAGAAAAATTAAGACAATTTTAACATAATAAAAAAATTAGGAGGCTGAAAGTTTTTCGCTTCCTGCTTCCTAATTAATTTCTAATTAATAATTGCTTTTTTATTTCGTGATCATTAAAGTTCTCTGCCATTCGTAATACGGCTCAGAAAGAATAACGCCTTCATTCGCGTCTTTCATTACGGCATTGACAGGATTTTCACCTTTAATTTCAATTTCTTTCGGGAAAGTCATTCCTTTTGTTGAACGATACCAGAAAATTACGTCGGCGCGTCCCGAAGTCAAAGCTGATGAGCGTGCTCCGGCTTCAACGCTGATTATCTCGATGTTTTTCTTTAATCTTTTTCCGATTTCAGATAAAACTGCAGTGTTATAACCTGCGGGCTTTCCGTCAGAGGCAACAAAATCCATAGGAGGCATATCGCCGGTAACTGCTACGGTAATTTTGCCTGCATCTTCAAATTTTTCAAAAGCTGCTGCTTCAGAAATATTTTCGGCGTTGATATATTTTTCTTCGAGGGCTTTGAGAGTTCCGTCTTCTTTCATTGAAGCTATAGCCTTGCTGAATTCCGCGCAAAGTTCTTTATCTTCTGCTCTAAATCCGCAGGAAATAGCTGACGGCATACGAATAGTGAAAAGAATTCTATATTCTGGATCGCTCTTCATGATATATTTTGCTGTGCTTTCAGGCAGAGAAATTTCATCGACACGCCCGGCCTCAAGAGCCATTAACATTGAAGTTAAATTATCATAAAAATGAATAACGTGGCGGTTCTCCTTGATAGCTGTGAGCATTGTTACAAAATCCTGATATTCAGGAATGTTAGTCGTGCTGAAAGAAGAAAAAGCCGGAAGCATTTTGCTTAATTCATCAAGAGCAGTCTGAAATTCGTCTTCGGTCGTGCCGAGATAATTCAAGACACCTCCGTGAACGTGATTTATACCCCCCTTACGAGCAGCAAACGCACATGACGAAAACAAAACAGAAATCATCAAAGCAACGAGGATTAAACGATAAAACTTTTTGATTTTCATAAAAAAATCTCCTTAATTAAAAAATTAAGACAATTTTAACATAATAAAAAAATTAGGAGGCTGAAAGTTTTTAGCTTCCTGCTTCCTAATTTCTAATTTCTAATTTCTAATTTCATATTTTTTTTATTTTGTGATTATAAAAGTGTTTTTCCATTCGTAATAAGGCTCAGAAAGGATAACGCCTTCCGTTGCATCGTTCATTACAGCGTTAACAGGATTTTCGCCGTTAAATTCAATTTCTTTCGGGAAAGTCATTCCTTTTGTTGAACGATACCAGAAAATTACATCGGCCCGCATCGAACTCAAAGCGGCTGAACGTGCTCCGGCTTCAATGCTGATTATATCGATGTTTTTCTTTAATCTTCTGCCGATTTCAGATAAAACTGCAGTGTTATAACCTGCGGGTGTTCCGTCTGCGGCAATAAAATCGATAGGAGGCATATCGCCGGTAACTGCTACGGTAATTTTGCCTGCACCGTCAAATTTTTCAAAAGATGCCGCGTCAGAAATATTTTCAGCGTTGATATATTTTTCTTCGAGGGCTTTCAAAGTTCCGTCTTCTTTCATTGAAGCTATAGCCTTGTTAAATTCGCCGCAAAGTTCTGAGTTTTCTCCTCTAAATCCGAAGGAAAGCGATGACGGCATAATTATTGAAAAAAGTTTAAGATATTCAGGATTGTTTTTTAATATATATTTTGCTGTGCTTTCGGGCAATGAAATTTCACGGACATGTCCGGCATTGAGAGCCATTAACATTGAAGCTAAATTATAATAAAAATGAATAACGTGGCGGTTATTATGAAAAGCTTCGAGTATTTTTAGAAACTCCAGATGTTCAGGAGAAGCATAAGGCATAGAAGAAAAAACCTGTAATATTTCGTTTAATTCGTCAACAGCATTCTGAAATTCGTTTTCTGTAGCACCAAGATAGCCTATCATACCGACAGTTACAGACGGCGCAGCTGAAAAAGCGCACGATGATATTAACACGCAGAATGTTAATACTGTAAATATTACGCGGCAAAAATTTTTGATCTTCATAAAAAAATCTCCTATAAAAATTTAGACAATTTTAGCATATTCAGTAGGTTCCTAAGTTGATTTTTAATGCTTCAATGTCTTTGCTCTCTACTCCGATTTTTAATAAATATTGTGTTGCAGCTGCAGGTAAATTTATATTTTCGATAGTTTTAACGCCGAATATCGAAGCTAAAAACGGCCTTATTTCGTTGTCAGCTACAAATTCATATTCAGCCGAGCCTGGTTTTATTCCGAAATAGTTATAGAAAGAAATCATGTAATCTTTTACTATTTCGTCTGAAGAAGCTCCCATTAAACTTTCAATGACGGCGCAGACAATTCCGCAGCGGTCTTTACCTAAGTCGCAGTGAATTAAATACGGAGCCGGATTATTAGCCATGAAATTTACTGCACGCGCTATGCCGGCCTGGAATTTTTTAGATTCAAATTTTAGATTTAAGTTCAGGCAGATTATTTTTTGAGCCGAGTAATAAGTTTCGGAAAAATCTTTATAGCTTTTCAAATTTTTATATTCGTCAGCAAGATTTATAAAAGTTCTCACTCCGGCCTCACGAGCGGCACTGTCAGCGATTTTATTACGGTTTCCCCATGCTTTGACGGGCGAAGACGAGCGGTATAATTTTCCGGCTTTTATCCCTGTTGAAGTTACGGCGCGGAAATTTGCAAATTCTTCATCACTAAGATAAATATAATTATTTCTATCTTTGCTTAAGCGCGATGAAAGTGAACGATAAAAATCTTTCTTATTAAAATTAAAATCTGCAGCATCGGCCTGCGCTATTAATAAAATAAATATAAATAAAATAATTTTTTTCATGTTTTTCATAATACGTCATATTATAATCAGCATACATTATTTTTAGGAAATTAAAATAAAATGAAAATTAGAGAATTTTTTATAAGGCTTGCAATTCTTTTTTGCGGACTTACGATAGCACACTTAGGCGTAACGTTTTTTCTGCTTTCAAATTTAGGAGCAGATCCTTTTAATGTTTTTATTCAAGGGCTTAGATTACTTACGGCAATGACGGGAATAAATTTATCACACGGAATAATTCACATGAGCGTTTGTTTCTTGATAATTTTAATTTTGTTATTAATCGACAAAAGTTATATAAAAGCCGGAACAATTATCTGTATGTTTTGCGGCGGCCCTATAATAGATTTTTTTACGTGGCTCTTGAAAGATTTTGCCATAGAGAGTTCGGGACTAACTGTAAAAATTCCTGTTTTATTTTTAGGCTGCATAATTCTTTCGTTGGGCATGACTATTGTAATCCGTTCTGAAGCAGGGACAGGACCTAATGATTTAGTTGCCGTAGTTATAAGTGAGAAATGTAAATTTCGTTTCGGACTTACAAGAATAATAACAGACGGCCTTTTTGTTTTAATAGGCTTTATGCTCGGCGGAAAGTTAGGAATAGGAACAATTATCTGCGCGTTTTTAGTCGGATTTATCGCGGATATTTTTATGCCGTATTCTGAAAGACTTGTGAAATTTTTAGTTAGTCGTCCCTGTTGAAATAATCTGAGTCGATTCTTTTAATTTCATAAGTTTTAACTGTTGTAACGCCTAAATTATATTCAATCATTAATTCTGCGAGCTGCCTGCCGTTGACTAAAACAATTTTATGTGCAGGACTTTTTTGGGCAGTTTCTATCGCTCCTTTTGAGAATTGTCCCGTCGTTATGAATAATCCTTTCGTTGCTCCCTGCACGACCATAGCTCCCAAAAATTTATTAATTTCGGGGCTTTGAATGCGAGAGTCGCTTTTCCATTTCTTGGCCTGAGTGTAGACAGCATCAAAGCCGAATTTATCAGCGCGGACTATTCCGTCTATACCGCCGTCGCCGGATTTTTTAGTTACAGCGCTTTTATTTTCTTCGGGCTTGCCGTATCCCATTTTCACAAGCAAATCGACTACAAGCTGCTCAAAATCATATTCATTCATGTTTATTACTTCTGTAAGTAAGTCGTCAGCAAGAGCCGATTTTAACTGTTCGATAGCATAATCGATTCTTTCCTGCGGGCTTTGAGCTTCTTCAATATGAAAATCTTCAGTAATATTTGAAGTAATTTCGCCGTTTTCTTTTGCAAGTTCTTCGAGGCCGGACGAAGTTATACGTATAGCTGCTCTTTGAGGACTTTCAATTAAACCGGCATTTTTAAGAGACAGCCGCGCCCAATAGACACGATTCACAAACATACTTTGACCGCCCGAAGTCATAATTTTTCTATCATAATCCGAAAGATTAAAATATTCCGCGCAATAATCGCAAATATCTTTCATTTTATGTTCCTGACCGTCAGACAAAAATTTTAGAATAACAGAAAAAAGTTCTTTTTGTTTCGGCAAAGCCATTTGAAAATCATATCTCCTTTTTATTTTTGAAAATTTTAGCATAAAATCTTGCTTAAAGTTCCGTTGAACATGTTAATATTAAAAAAATTTTCATAAGGAGGCGGCTCGCGAAAAATGGAATACGGATTTTCAATTTTAATGTTTATATTTTCCGGCGCAATTCTTCTCTACGCTCTTTTATTAGCGTGGACTAAAGACGTAAATTTAATCCGGAGGCATTACGCAGCAAAAATGAAAGACGAGAAAAAATATGCTGTCCAATTCGCAAAACTCTTAGCTGTTGTTGCAGCCGCTCCGGCTTTGGCAGGAATAGTCGGGATGTTTACGGAAAATTTTATTTTTATAATAATCGTGTTCGTTCTCGCATTAATTTGCACTATAAAAGCAGGGCTGCCTTTAATGAAAGACGTAACAGATTAATATAATTACGGGGGGAATTAAAATGTCATATTTAGGAGAAGAAATTAAAAAACTCGGTTTCGGGTTAATGCGTCTGCCTCATCTTGATGAGAACACTATCGATCTTGAGCAGACAAAGAAAATGGTTGATGAGTTTTTAGCAGCAGGCTTCACTTACTTCGACACGGCTTGGGCTTATCCCGGCAGCGAGGACGCTATAAGAAAAGCTCTCGTTGAACGTTATCCGAGAGAAAAATTCCAGCTCGCTACAAAAAACGCCGCTTGGATCAAATGCAATTCGAGAGAAGACGCTCTTGCTCAATACGAGACTTCTTTGAAGCAGACCGGAGCAAGATATTTCGATTTTTATCTGCTTCATAATTTGGGCGACAAAAGAACAAAATTTTTTGAGGACTTCGATCTCTGGAATTATTTTTTGAACGAAAAAGCTAAAGGAAAAATTAAACATTTAGGCTTTTCTTTCCATTCAACGCCGGAACAGCTTGAAGAAATTTTGACGAAACACCCGGAAGCGGAATTTGTTCAGCTTCAAATTAATTACGCAGACTGGGAAAATCCCGCAGTTAAATCACGCCAGTGTTACGAAGTCGCGAGAAAACACAACAAGCCCGTTATCATAATGGAGCCGGTTAAAGGCGGAACTTTAGCAACACCGCCGGAGACCGTCGAAAAAGTTTTTAAGGCCGCCGAGCCTGACTCTTCGTGCGCTTCATGGGCTGTTAGATTTGCCGCTGATTTAGACGGAGTTATCACTGTTTTATCAGGAATGTCTAATCTTGAGCAGATGCGCGACAATCTTTCTTATATGAAAGACTTTAAGCACTTAACGGGCGAACAAAAAAAAGTTATCGAAAATGCCCGCGCCGAACTCGCTAAAATTCCTATAATTCCGTGCACAACCTGCAATTACTGCGCCAAAGTCTGCCCAATGGATATAGGAATTTCAGGCTCTTTCACGGCCATGAATGTCTACACGCTCTACAAAAATCTTGATTTTGCTAAAAATCAATTAAACTTCAACGTTGTATGGCAGGGACATAAACATGCCAGCGAATGTATTAAATGCGGAGCCTGCGAAGAGGCCTGCCCTCAGCATATTAAAATCCGCGATGAACTTGTAAAAGTTTCGGAGACTTTCAACGTCTAAGAAAAAATAATTCCTAACTCCTTACTCCTAATTAGTTTCAATGTGATAAAATTTCAAAATCACATTAAAATTTTTTGAGGAGTGAAATAATTGAAGCGTGTCGTTTTTATTATCGTGCTGATGTTTTTTGCGCTGTCTGTAGCTCCGGTATATTCTGAAGAAGCTAAAGAAAATGATTATGATCCTCAGCATACTATGCTGGCTCTTAATATGGCTATCGTGTCAATTCACAAAATAGTTACGACTCAAGACAGAATCGTCCTTGATCAAGAATATAACAACATCATTAATAAACTCGCGCTTGGAAATATTGAAAATGATTACGAACTTACGGGACTTTTTACCGAAATGATGAATTTCATTACGGGCAAAACTTTACGGCAGGAAGAAGCAAAACGTTTTCAGGATCGTTACAATAATCGCGAACAAAGACGGTTAATAAACGCGCTCAGCGGCATACGGGCTTATGGAGTAGATTTATGGAGCTGGCTCGGAAGTTTAGCGACTTCTTGCCTATCGTCTTACTTAAGCTATCAAATTTCAAAAGTTGAACTTATTGAAGGGCTTGAGAATGACCTATGGCAGCTTAAAAAAGAAGATATTGAAAGATGCAACGACCTGCAAACAAGATTATTAAGTGCCTCATGGAATTTGCTGCGTCAATATAAACTCCCCGACGAATACAGACTTACTCAGGACAGCCTCAACGGATTTTTTAAGGCAGTGAATGCCGATGACCCGTCCAAACGTTTAAGAATGTTAAAATCACGAAACGTTGAGAGAAATTTTCAAACCTATCCGCCTTACTGGTATTACCGTGCTGCTGCGGCACAAGAAGTTAAAGATAATGCAGAAGCAGCAAAATGTTTTGATAAATTCGATGAGATTTGGCGGCCTGTCCTGAGATATGACCCTTATAAACTCGAAGTCGAAAAATACAGAGTGCAGACTCTCGCAGCGGAAAAAAATCCCAATACTGCCGAAATCAGAAAACATCTTAGTATTGTCCGTGACTACACACAAGACGGGGACTGGAGCAATAATTTATTCGCCGGCGTTACTTATTTCCTTTTGGATGATAAAGACGAGGGTATAGCCTGCGTTGAGCCTAACGTAGATTTTGAGTACGAGGTTAATGTAAGCGGCGTTTTTCTCTCGGAAATGAAAAAAGGGAAACTCGACGCGCTTGATTTATACGCGCTTAAAGATGATCTTAAAACAGTAATTGAGAAAGCTCAACAAAATACAGCTTCTCAAACATCGCCTCAAAAAAAATCTGAACTTCAAAAAAGCATCGATATAGAAAGTTTAGACTTAGAAAGTCTAATTAAATTGGCAGACACTAATTATACAGCTCAATTAGAACTTGGAAGTAGATAGTTACTCAAAACATATAAAAATATATAAAATATAAATTTATGCTATGAGTTTTACAGTATAAACTGTTGGCGTACTACACACCTCTATCAAGTCCAAAGAGTTTAAGATTTGCTCTTTATTCCTGACTACTTTTTCTTCGAGATATTTTTTCAGAATATTCAATGCACCATTGACATCAGCGTTTAATAATTTTCCGCCAGAACTTTTGAATAATCCACGTTTTACCCGTTTACCTTTGTATTCATCGTGTTTGCAAATTTCTTCATTATCTAAAAAACTGCATTTTGACGTGTAACTTTCTTCATTTGTAGCTACTGCAATTCCAGCTAATTCGCATTTGTATGTCAGCATATTTATGAATTTATAAAACGGTATCGACTGAAATCTCTGATTACCTGCTTTTCCCATTTCGGTGTCTTGTTTCCACCCCGCATTGTACCCGATTACTAATTCTGATACATCGTTGGAAACTAATTGATTCACTATATAACGGGATGACTTGTGAAGATAGTCATTTATCTTATTGCGGCGTTTGCTAATCAAATTCACCTCTTTTCTTGTCTGTTTTTTTCTCCGTGAATTTTCAGAGCGTACTTTCGCCAATTTCTTGTTATAAAACTGGTTTATAGACTTCAACGGGCGGCCGTTGATAATTTCTGTTTTTGAGTTAGGATATATAATTGTTGCAAGATTATTTACGCCTAAATCTATCGACGCAATTTTGCCAGTATCCCTTCTTTCATGGCATACAGCCTTATAAAGAACTTCCACTTTTATGTGATTCCTATCCAATGGGACTAATCGTGCCGCCTGTATTTCTTTTTGCTGTGTCTTAATTAGTACAGAAGTTCCTGATAATTTCAAAAATCCCTTTTTAACATTGCGGTTATTAAAAGATATTGACTGCACTGTAAACGGAACTATATAAAATCCGCCTTTTTCTCTGTATCCAGGTATATGCGGCTTGCCCTGATATTTTGATGGGCTTTTCTTGTAATCCTTAATAAGGCTAAAATAACTTTTCCATGCAGCAGCAACATTCCTTTGAATTTGCTGTGATATTTTTGTTGGAAAACTGTAATAATCAGCCTGCTTATCTTTGATGAATTGTTTATTTACCTCAGGGTAAGTTAATATCTTTCCTGCGAAAAAGTTTTGACGTACGCAATACATTGTCGCATTGTACAAATTATTGGCATTACGACACAATTTTTCAAACTCTTGAAAGGATTTTGAGCCCCTTGTAAAAATGTGCTGTTCACTCAGTAGCATTTAACGCCTCTATTATCTGCTCCGTTTTCCTGCGTGAACGTCTTCTTCCGTAAATACGCGCACAAAAACTTGTTACAAGCGAAACAAAATCTTCAAACAAATCCTGTTTATCCTCACACGGATCTACAACTATTATTTTGCATTCAGGGTAAAGAAGTTCTATGTAGTTATAACCGAATCTTGTTAATCTGTCTTTATGTTCAACAACAATTTTGGTAGCTTTCCTATCTCTGAATATTTTTGACAATTTAGGTCTGTTATCATTCAGACCGCTCGCACATTCCTTCACAATCTCTGAAATGGTTAATCCCGATGCCTCGCAATACTGCACTAATCTTTCTGCCTGTGAATCAAGGTTGGATTTATTTTCAGAACTTGAAACTCTTGCATAAACAATAACATAATCATTAATTTGAGTATGTAAATTCTCATCAATAACAACAGTTCCAGTAGCGAGTTGCCTTGCATTAGGAATTTTTCCGCTCTTAAAATGATTCCAAGCTGTTTGATATGTTATTGAATTTTTCTTTGCGTACTCACTTAATTTCAAAAAAACTAACACTCCTCCGTTCAATTTATTTTTATAATATCATATATTTTTATATAAAACAAGTAAAGAAATTTAATACTACTTCGGAAAAAGGGGAGTACTGCAAGATTATAAAAAAGCTTTTGATTGGTTCAGTAAAGCAGCTGATAATGGCAATGCCAACGCTCAATCTAATATAGGCGCAATGTATTATAGAGGCGAATATGTGGAAAAAGATTATAAAAAGGCTTATATGTGGGCGTATCTCTCTCAGCTTAGCGGTGAGGACAACTCTAAAAAATTAGAAGAGTTAAAGGAAGAAGGCTGGTTTTCGTCTGCAAAAGTTTCACAAAAAGATGCCGAAGAAGCAGAAACCGAAGCCAAGCAAAAATATGACGAAATTCAAAAAAATAAGAAAAAATAAAATAGAAAATTCGAGGGCGGCTGTTCATAAGACGGCCGTTTTTTATCATAACTCGCAAGAAGACTTCCCCTCTACTTCAAATAGACGGGAAGTCCCGAAAAAATTTCTATAACTTTATTGCTTATTGAAGCAGATTTAATCATCAAGGCCGCAAGAGTTTTTCTATAAAATTCTGTAGAGTCATCGTAAATAATTCCGTCCGAAAAAATATCGTCCGAAACTAAAATTAAATTTTCGCACTTGGCCTTTAACGTTTGAATATCATCGAAAATTTTTTCAAAAATTTTTTCCTGTCCGCCGTTCGAGTCAAACATTTCATTAGCGAGCCACGCCGTTAAACTTTCAATTAAGACGCTCGAACTTTCCGGGAAATTTAATCCTCCTAAATTTTTTTCGCGTTCGATAGTTATAAAATTTTTTCCGGCTCTCATGGCTTTATGTTTTTTTATACGTTCGAGCATTTCTAAATCCTGTCTGCCGTCAGGCATTGCAAAAATTTTTGACGCAGCGACATAAAATTTTTTTTCGCTCTTAAATTTTTCGAGTAAATCTTCGGTGAATTTACTTTTACCGCTTCCTGAGCTTCCGCAAATTAAAATCATCATAATTTTGTTATAATACCTTAAAAATTTTTAGGATACTAACATGACAGGAAAAGGACATAGACTTTCAACAACTGCAATAATTTTAGGGGCGACAGGATCGCCTTTAGCGGCGTTATTCAGCTTTTTCGGCTCAACATTTCCGGACTCGTCTGAATATGTATTTTTCGGAAAAAGACGAAACCGCTGGCACAGACGCTGGACTCACTGGTTTGCCCCGTGGGCTGCGTTAGCTTACGTATGTTTCAAGAGAGCGGGCTGGATAATTCCGAGACTTTCTGCTCTCGTTGACGGAAGAAACGCTCATTATGATTTATGGGCGTGCGCGGGATTTTGGGTAATGGGCTGTCTGCTTCATATTCTTGAAGACGCGTGGTGCGGAACAGTTCCGTTTTTATTTCCGTGGAAAAGAAGCATAGGTTTTCATGTTTTCCATATGTCTAAAAAAATCGGCGAGATGAGCAGGGGTGAAAGAAATTTCGTTTTGTGCTGCGTGCTTCTGTCGATGGCGGCTTTTGCTGTGAGATTTGTTACAATCGATAACGCAATGGATTTCTTAAAAGTTCTCTGGAAAAATATTTAACTAAAATTTTTAATGTCCCTTCGATTTTATTTTTTTATTGTAAAGGCTAAAGATACACAGAAATAAAACCGAAATTTATTTCAAAACGAAGAAAATCTTTGCAAAGGAGGGCATAAAAAATGATTGGAAGAATATCTGGGCAATATAACATTGATGCCCTGAATAATAAAAAATCAAAAAGGAGTGTTTCTTACAACGGCAGCTCAGCTTACGAAGAAGCCGATAACGCAAAATTCAGTTCGTTCGGAACTTTGCTCTCGAAAGTCAACGCCGAAATAAAAAATATTCCGGACGTCAGGGAAGACGTTGTAACGAATTTCAAGACGCAAATTGAAGAGGGAACTTATAATCCTCCGCTCGATAAATTAGCCGGACGGTTGATAATCGCGGGAATGATCGACGTCGCCGCAGAATAAAAAATTTTTATGAAAAATGCGTGCCGATGTTGAGAAACTTATAGATTCAATTCTTGACGAAGCCGACTGCATAGATGACTTAATTGACGTTATGCGCGAACAGCGCGAGGCAATGCGTCAGCGCGACACCGAAGCTGTAAATTCTTTGATGGACGAAGCACGGGATATTTCTTTTGAAGTCCAGACTCACGAAAATATACGCTCGGAAATTGCGAAAAAATTAGCCGCCGCGTTTTCGTGTGAACCGAAAGTAAGTTCGCTGCTGTCAATTATGCAGGACTATGAGCGTGAAGAATTTAAGAAGGCTGCTGATAAATTAGCGCAGTCTGTTTTTTTGTTGAAATCGGAAATAATGATTTTAAGCGGCCTAATTGACCAGAACGAAAAATATACTTCAATGCTGCTTTCTGAATGGCGGCGTATAAACGGGGATACTCTTTCACAGTCTGCGGCCGATTTTAGGGGGTAAATAATTATGAGCAGCACTTTCGGCGGTCTTGAGATGGGAAAATCGGCTCTGAACGGGTTTAGACTCGGTATGCAGACAGTCGGTCATAATATTTCTAATATGAACACTGAGGGTTATTCCCGTCAGCGTGTAATTTTTTCAACTGTAACACCCGAAGATATAGCGCATGTCGGCCAGTTGGGTCAGGGCATGTACGCAAGCACTATAGAAAGAATAAGAGATGAATTTTTAGATTTTCAATATAGAGACTGCCAATCAGCTTTAGGATATTGGGAAAAAGTTAGCGGTTTATATGATTCTATACAAAATTATATAGCCGAGCCCCAATCTACGGGACTGCGCGATGCTATGGATACTTTTTTTACAAATATGCAGACTTTACAGCGTTCTCCGGAAGATACGAGCGCGCGCCGTGCCTTAGTTGAGTCAGCAGATTCTATCGGCATAATGCTTTCTAATTTAATATCTAATTTTAATACTTATAACGAATCTGTTAACATGGAAATTCAGCAGTCTGTAGCAGAAGCTAATCAGATGTTATATGACTTGGCCGCACTAAATCAGGAGATAGCTACAGCTGAAGCCTTAGATCAAAATGCTAATGATTTATATGATCAAAGAGATTTAATTTTAGATAAACTCTCTAAAATGATGGATATCCAATATAATGAGCCTATTGAACATAATGGTGTCAAGGGTGAATTTTTCTTATCTGTCAACGGCCGTGTTTTAGTTCAAGGCGTTCATGTAAGAGAGTTAAAAGCTCATGCTTTCATGTGGGACAATCAAGTTTATTACGATGTTCAAGTCGCTGAAAACGAATTTGATATAGTTGACAATATCAACGTTGCTGAGGCTTTAGCTACAGGCCCGGAAGGCACTCACCAATTAACAGTCGATAGAATTGCTAACGGTGTTGAATGGACAGTCGGCGGCGGTAATGCCCACTGCCTCGAGACAAGAGCCGCTAAAACTTCGGAATTTCAAGGCTCAAATATTTTAACGGCTGACTCTGCTGATATTCCTTATAAATTAACGTTCAGAACTCTTGACGCTGATGAAAAGCCTTCGGTTTTAACTATAAAAATCGACCGCGTTGAAACAACTGACGCTGATGATAATACTGTGTACGTTTGGAAAATGAGAGCAGAACTCAACGGCGATTCTATATTTGACGATGACGGCAATCCTGTAACTTTTACAACTTCGGATGGAAATTTAACTGTCAGTAACTTTACAAGTTTTATTAATAATGCTGTTTCTTACGCTCAATCTAACAACGGCGTTGATGTGAATTTGAAAGCTATTTATAATTACCGACCAGCATCAATAACTTTCACGACCGACAGCGATATTAACGAAAATTCGCCGCTCGAAATTACTGATTATGCCGGATTATTAGGAACTTTGACCGAAGTTAAAGCAGAATTAACCGGTGTAAATATGCGCGTTGAACCCGTAGAAATAACTGACGCTTTGAACATTTCCGGCTCGTTTAGAATCCAGGTCGGAACGCAGGGAACCCGCGTAACTTCAAACGTTTTCCGCGAAACTGCCGACCTTGCTGAAGGTGAAATTTTAGCGGCAGGTACGGCGGGCGAACGTCATACTTTCAGGGTCGGGGTCTCAGGAGATCAAGTCGATTTCACGGCCACTTGGAACAGTTCTACTAACACTTGGATTTTAAGTTCCGATTTAGGCAACACTAAGACTACAAGTTCGACTCTTTCCGTTAAAGATTTAAGCGACTTCATGGCCGATACTTTTACAAACGCGGCAACTTCCGATAATCCGGCTTTAGCAAATATGTCAGTAACTGCCGGGAAATCATCTACAGGAGTTTATACTCAATTCTATATTGAAAGCCGCGATAATCATTTAATTTCAATTTCAGATGTCGAGGGCAATTTAGCTGAAAGACTCGGAATGGTGAATGAAAATCCCGTGATTACGATTGACGTTGAAAATTCAGACAGTCTCGTAACAATCCGAAATAAAATCAATGAAAAATATCAGGCTGAATTTGGCTTTACTGAGCCGGAACAATGGGTTCATGCTTCAGTTGATAACGGCTATCTTGAAATTTCAGCAAACGTAGCCGGAGAAGCCCAAAGAATTACTCTAATGGGTTCTGAAGACGGAAATATGCAGGTTTTGCGCAGGCTCGGCCTCACTCAAAATCAATTAATAATTTCAAATATTCCTGACCCCGAAGATAGCGACAAATATTTGACGAGTTACCGCGAAATAGCTTATATTCCCGACTCGGGCGTAGCTAATGACGCTTCATTCAGTTTAGACGGAGTCCGTTATCTTTCTTCTGATAATAAATTCAATATGGCGCGCAGAATACCAGCAACAACGGGCGAAGTTGCTGACCGTTACAGCGCGACAGAACTCAGCGAAGTCAGTCAAAGTTTATGGCTGAACTTAAAGAGTGAGGGCAGTGCAATTATCAAAGTCCTTCATCATATTAAAGACGGTTCTATAAAAGGCCTCGAAGAAGCAAGAGACGAAATGATCCCTAATCTTAAATCCGAACTTGACGAAATGGCTTACGGATTAATTAAAAATATCAACGCTCTTCAATATTCGGGCTACGGTGTAGGGAGCGACATCACGACAACGGGCGTGGCGTTTTTCGATGCTCTTACAATGCAGTCGGGGGCTTCAGAAAAATTAAAAGTTACTGACCGCGTTTCTCATGATCCGTCATTAATCGGCGCGGCTACGGGCGTTAAAGACGAAAACGGTCTCGCAACTAAGGGTATCAGCGCAGGCGCAGGCGATGGCACGAACGCTTCAAGAATGAACGATTTGAATTTCGCAAAAGTTCTTGAACATGGAACTATGACAATCAGCGGGATTTATGACGCTATGCTCTCCCAAATCGGAACGGAAGCAAGCCACGCTAACTTAATGTATAAAACTCAATCGACAGTAAGCTCGCAAATTGATAGCCAGCGTCAGGCCGTAAGCGGAGTAAATTTAGACGAAGAACTCATGGACATGGTTATATTAAACCGCGCTTTCGGAGCAATGTCGCGTTATATAACGACAATGGACGAAATGTTAAACACGATAATTAACGGCATGGGACTCGTCGGCCGATAAACAAATAGGAGTTAGCCCGCCTGACAAACGGGCAGAGAAGTAAAATTTAGGAGGAAATAAAAATGTTCAGCCGTCTGACAACAGCAACAATGTACGGGAGTCTCATGGATACTTTGCGGGAAAATCAGCGGAATATCCAAAATCTTCAGCAGCAAATAGCTACAGGGCAGAAATATACGCGTCTATCTGAAAATCCTTCGGCAATAGCACGCTCGCTTACTGTTCAGACTGCGATTAATGCTAATGAACAATATCAAGATAACACAAGCAACGCTTTGACAATGCTTAAACACGCTCAAAGTGCTCTTCAAAATGTTCTTGACGCTGCTAAATCTATAAGAAATTTAATTATCGAAGCCGGAGACGGTGCTTTAGACGAAACTCAATTAAAAGATATAACACAGCAGATAGAAGCTAATAAAAAAATTATGCTCGACAACTTAAATACTAAAGTTGCAGGGCAGTATTTATTCGGCGGTACTGATTCATCAAAAAAGCCTTTTATAGAAAAAGCAGACGGAAGTATAGAATATCAAGGCTCTGACGATAGACTTAAATATGTTTTGAGCGATACTCTTTTAGGCGATATTTCATTCACGGGCAGCGACATAGTTCCCGAAAATGAAGATACTTATTTTATCTGCTCTCATAAAGTTCCGTTAGATTGGCGTTGGACAGGACGCGAAGAAAAAGTTCAAATTACTGTCGGAAACAGAACACTCGCCGTTTTTATTCCTGAAGATTGGAACGACTCCGACACAAACAAAACTAACAAGCATAGCGATGAATTTGCAAATGAAGAAAATATACAGAGCTTAAATTTTACTGATAATAACGGCTATAGAGATCCTAATGAACTTTCAGGAATTTCTCTTGAGGATTTAGTTTCAATTATAAACAGCTCGCTCGAAGAACAGGGCGCGGATATGCTGGTCAACGCTTATATTGAATATGATTACGACAGCGGAACACAGCAGTTATTTTTGAAGTCCAACACCGGCGAAAAAGTCGGAATTACAGGCTGGCCGGATACTGATTATATGCCGACAGCAGCAACTATAATCAGCCGTGATTTAAGCAGCACAGACTGCGCAGGCTGGAACGCAGAAGGTTCAAGTTTGACAATTTCGACTCTTGACGGTTCAGTCAGTCCCGTAACTATCGAAATTTCTTCAACAGATACTCCCGAAACTTTAGCAGGAAAAATTAACGCTATTGAGGGAATTTACGCACGTCATTCGGCAGACGGAAACAGCATAGTTATTACTGCTCAAAGAATAGGCGACCTGCCTTCAGACAGGCTTAACATTGACGAGGCTCAAGAGGCTCTGCATTATCCGTCGCTCGTGATTAAAGCTGAAGGCGGAGCTGAAGCAATGTTTGCTGAATTTCTTGACGAGGACGGCAATGTCGCAAAAGATTCCGTGATAGTTAAGTCCGAAGTTAGAATTTTAGATCAAAGCCATATAGATATTTTTGATTATCTCGGCATGGAAACAGCTACGAAAAGCCGGGAATTTGCTCCTGACGAAACTTTGACAGTCGATGACGGAACTCAGCTTCATTGGAGAATTATCAGCGGCGGACGCAGTGTCGATATGAAATTAAATTCCGGCGAATATACTATCGAACAATTAGCAGAAAGGCTCAAAAATGCCGGAACAGGCTGGCTCGAAGTTACAGTAGAACCCGGCGGCCATGATGCTGACGATGACTGGGGACGCGGCACAGCTGATTTTGAACAGGAAACAAAAAGAATCGTAATGCGCGGATTGAACGGCGAGCAGGTTATATTTTTAGATATGAACGAATATAATTACGCAAGCAAAATGAATCTCTCGACAGCTTTAAGGACTGACGCTTACAACGAAAGCGATGATTATATCGGCGTGGGAATGAAATGTGTTAATTTCCCGTCCGCTCCGTGCGTTGATGATAATGTAGGCGTTCCTATGAGAGTTCAAATGAACTGCGGAATGTATTACGATGTTAATATTAAAAAAGCTGATGTAATCAACAAAGAAACAGGATTTGTCGACCGTGCTTTATTAATGAAAGAAATTGTTGACCAAGTGAACGAAATTGAGGGCCACGACATTATGGGATTTGCCCAGCATATTGACAAGACCGGCCAAGATATTGAAGGCTCCTGCTCAATGTATTTCTTATCGGGCGAGGCTTTCACTGTTGTCGATATGCCTTTTAACGACCCCGAATGGAACGATTATTCCGGCGGCCTTGCAACTCAAATGGGTATTCACGGCGGAGTTTCGTCAAATTTGAAACAGACTCACATTAAAATGCTCGATAACGCTACGTTTGAACAGGCTTATAACTCCGATGTTGATATATACGGCAATATTGAATCAAATCCTGACGCATTAGACTTTAGAGAAGGAACTATAAGATTTTCTAATCTTTCTCACAGCGTTGACATTGACGTAAGCGCGACAGATACAGTTAAAGACGTTATGGACAGGCTTAGAGTCCAAGCCGGAGATTGGCTCTATGTAAATTATTATGATGAACATATGGGGCAGGACGCGACAAGAAACACGGGAGATTTTCCCTTAATTTCTATCTCGTCAGTTGACGGCTCGGCTGTAAATATTCTCGATATTAAAGGCCATATAGCCGAAGATGCTTTAGGAATTTCAACGGGTATTCAAACCCGAGTAAATCCTGACGGGACTGGAGACGGCATTCTCAGCTTCACTTGGGACGTTAATGCCCAGCGTTATAATGACCCTGATAACCCTGCTAACCCTGTAGAGTTTCCTGCTGAAAAATTAAATATCACTGTCGCAGGCTACACCCACACTATAGACTTGACAACTATACGCGATGTTACGAGCGATGACGAAATCAAAGCCGATGACATTGCTCAATTTATAAATTCAAGAATGCAGGACGAAGATGTACAGGCTTTTATCAACGATGATAACGAACTTGTAGTTTACTCGCCGCGCGGTTATTCAGTGAAAATTGAATTTCTTGACGGGAGCGATAACGATGTTACAAGAAAATTCATGGTTGAAGATGTTGACGATGACGCAGTTTACGTTTTGAGCAGAACTCACTATCGCGGCGGCTATAATCTTGAGGGCAAAGCCTATTACGACAGCGGAAATTCTACAGAACCACGCGGCGTTGACTTAACCGGCGGAGATTTATACAGTACCGGAGCTCACACTCAAAACGCTACAGTCAGAAGCGGCGCAAATACAGCAAGACAAAACGGATTCGGAGTTATTAATGACGTAATGGCGGCTATCGAGTCGGGCAACCGTGAAGACTTGCTTAATAAAATGCTTCCCCGAATGGATGACTTTATTAATAATATTTTAAGCGTCATGGCCGAAGACGGAGCCTTGCAAGCCCGCTATGAATATAACAATCAAAGATTAATCACTGAAAATTCCGTAATGACCGAAGAAAAAGATACTTTGACGGGTGCTGATCCTGCTGACGTTATAACTCAGTTAATGATGGCTGATTATATGTATCAGGCTAACTTGGCCGTAATTGCGAGATTAATACAGCCGAGTCTTTTAGATTTTCTTGGATAAAAAAGACGGTGAGGAGTTAGGGGTGAGGAGTTAAATTAAAATTCCCGCTCCTAATTTTTTATTTTATTCGCGATGTTTTTCAAGCATATTATCGATAAGATAATAAATACGGGAACGTAAATCATTAAATAACGCGCACGAGCTTCAAACAAATATTCAAAAATTATAATTCCAATGATTGAGATAATAGTAACTGAATTAAATTTATCTTTCTTTATCAAAAAACAAAATCCGCATATAAATAAAGTCATCAGCCAAACTGCTTGCTCTATCATAGCGAGCTGTGGATACGTTTTTCCGTTGTTATAAAATGAATCTCTTAATTTGCGGCTTATGATATTTGGGCAGTTATAAACTTTTTTATAAAAGCTGCCTTCTACACCCCAAGCAAATGAGCCATCATTGAAAATTACTAAAGACTTTCGAGCAGTGTGTCTTAAAAATCCTACTACTCCATAATCTTTTAAGCGTTGTTTTATAGTTTGAAGCTGTGTCTGTTTAAGTAATTTTTTATCTTTTATGCTCCACGATAAATCAACATCACTGCCATCCCAAACTCCGTCTCTATCATTTTTTAATCCCATCATAAAAAAGTGCAATGCTCCAACATTAAGGTCTTCATTAGTTTTAATTCCTAAAACGTTAAATGCTGCATTAAATGCGCTGTGTGATATTGTAAAACAAATTATTATTGCTGAACTAACAAGAAAAGATTTAATTAATTTGTCTTTATTAAAATTTTTTATTCCAAATAAAAGTTCTTCGATGATGATCGAGATAAAAATTATCAAAACTGTAGGTTTCATTTCGTAGCCCCAGTATGATAATAATGAAATTAAAATCCAATATAAAAATTTTAGTTTATCTTTGTTGGAATTTTCTTTTTTCTGATAGAGTCTTAAAATTAAAATCGGAAAGAGAAGTGCCATTCCGTCAGTATAAGGCAAAGTAACCCAGCCGGAAACAGCTAATAATATACAAAAATTTAACCAGCCTAACCAAGCGTATTTTTTACTTTGATTATGTTCTAAGATAACTCTATATAAAATATTTCCTGCTGCTGCATATAAAATACACTGAACAAAAATAAGTATAAAATGATTATCGATATCCCCCAAGAAAAGGTTATCAATTTTGAATAAAACTATTTCAAGCAAAAGTAATAATCTATTATTCGGATAACGGGAATAATATTCTGTGTTCCAGCCTCCGTCAATCGCGCGTCCCCTTGCAATAGCTTTTGCATTGTTAATAATTAATCCTGCATCCCAGCCTGTTAAAAAATAAATGTTATACGAAATATAAAGCAAAATTATAAATAAGAACACAGTACAATTATTTATATGCTTATATCTGTAAAAAATCAGAAGTTCAGATTTATTTTTTAGTTCTATGAAAATTGCAAAAATTATATAAATCGACAACGATACAGCAAGCAAAATAAAATTCGGAAAAAGAAATTCTTTCCGGCACGCGTAATTTATATTATGAAAAAATAAATTCAAGATCATTATTATGCTTAATAAGAACGGAAGCAGAACATAAACGCTATTATTTATGAAATCAATTATTTTATTTTTCATTTTTTATAATTTTATTTTTCAAAAAAATTAGGAGATAGAAATTTTTTTATTCCTAAACTCCTAATTTAATAATTCCTAATTAATTAATTTTTAAGACTTTCTAAATTTGCTTTTAATCTTTCCACTTGTGCTTGGCCTTCTGAGACTTTGCTGCGTTCTTTTTCGACAACTTCAGCAGGAGCACGCGAAACAAAATCAGCTTTCTCGAGCCTTGCCTGACTCTTAGCAATTTCCTTTTCGATTGAAGAAATTTCGCTTTCAAGCCTCGTGATTTCTTTCGGAACGTCAAGAACATCACCAACCGGCAGTTTAATTTCAGCTTCTCCAGTTACTGATGAGAGCGATGCGCCGTAAGTCCATTCATTTGACGGGGCTTCAAGAATTACATCATGAACCCGGCAAAGATTTTGAATTTGATTTAATGACGACTTAAGAATTTTTGCGGCCTGAGAATCTAAATTCACGCGGATAACTGCTTTATTGAGCCACTGCTGTGGAGCAACATGGGCTTCTGCACGTAAATTTCTCAAAGTTCTGACAGAGTCCTGCAAAATTTTCATTTCTGAAA
Source organism: uncultured Fretibacterium sp. (assembly GCA_947168585.1). Taxonomy (GTDB): domain Bacteria; phylum Synergistota; class Synergistia; order Synergistales; family Aminobacteriaceae; genus JAFUXM01. The sequence goes on along the minus strand of CAMVMK010000005.1, from coordinate 12,643 downwards.
TTACGCCGTCAAAAATAAATTCTTTCTTTGCTTCAGGCCAATTTGAACGCATAATAAATTCATCACCGTATCCGAATGCCGCCCATAATTCTTCAGTTACAAACGGAATAAACGGGTGCAGCAAAGGCAAAGTAGTTTTGAAAACTTCTTCAAGAACTCCCGCTGTAGTTTTGCGTCTTTCTTCGCCCTCATCGCCTTTTAAGGCAGGCTTTGACATTTCGAGATACCAGTCGCATACATCGCCCCAAACGAAATCATAAAGACTTCTTGCTGCCGTTCCAATGTCATAGCTGTCAATTAATTCGCGTACTTTTGCGGCCATTTCCTGAGTACGGGTCAAAATAAATTTATCGTGCAGATGAAGCTGATTTTTATCTATCTCATGAACTTCGTCATCAAGATTCATTAAGGCAAAACGCGCCGCGTTCCAAAGTTTATTCATAAAGAATCTATACGTTTCTATTCTCGTTGACGACAATAAAATATCGCGTCCCTGAACAGAAAGAGCAGCGAGAGTCATTCTTAAAGCGTCCGCGCCGTACTTATCAATCATTACTAACGGGTCAATGACGTTGCCTTTAGTTTTGCTCATTTTCTTGCCGTGTTCATCGCGGATTAACGAGTGAATATAAACATCTCTGAAAGGTACATCGTCCATAAATTCAAGACCCATCATAATCATTCGGGCAACCCAGAAGAAAATTATATCGAAGCCGGTTACCATTAACGAAGTCGGATAGAAATATTTTAATTCGGGCTTATCGTCAGGCCAGCCCATAGTCGAGAAAGGCCAAAGAGCAGAACTGAACCAAGTATCTAAAACATCGCTTTCTTGATGAATATTCTTGCTGTGACAATGCTCGCACTCCGTAGGATCGTTTTCAGCAACTGTTATATGTCCGCAGTCATCGCAGATCCAAGCCGGTATTCTATGCCCCCACCATAATTGACGAGAGATACACCAGTCGCGGATATTTTCCATCCAGTTAAAATAAGTTTTTTCCCATTGTTCGGGAACCCATTTAATACGCCCGTCTTTTACAGCCTGGACTCCGCGTTCTGCTAAAGGTTTTGTCTTAACGAACCATTGTTCAGAGAGATAAGGCTCGACAGTTGTTCCGCAACGCTGGCAGTGTCCGACAGAGTGAGTAATTTTTTCGACTTTTAATAAAAGTCCGAGAGCTTCTAAATCTTTTGCTGACTCTTCGCGGGCCTGTTCAATCGTCATGCCTTTATATTTTCCGGCTTTTTCGTTCATAATGCCTTGAGAGTCAATAACTTGAATTTGCTCTAAATTATGATTTAAGCCGACTAAAAAGTCGTTAGGGTCATGAGCCGGAGTGATTTTAACGCAGCCTGTTCCAAATTCCGGATCGACCATATTGTCTTCGATAATAGGAATTTCGCGGTCAGTTAAAGGCACGCGGACATGTTTGCCGATTAAATGTTTATATTTTTCGCTTCGGGGGTGAACGGCGATAGCGACATCTCCGATTATAGTTTCAGGGCGTGTCGTTGCGACTAATAAAAATTCTTCGCCCGCGTCTTTTTCAACGATTGGATATTTGACGTAGTAAAAATTTCCCTGACTTTCTTCGTATTCGACCTCTAAATCAGAAATAGCCGTAGCACAGCGGGGACACCAGTTTACGATATATTTTCCGCGATAAATTAAACCTTTCTTATATAATCTCACGAAAACGGCACGGACAGCCTTTGAAAGTCCTTCGTCAAGAGTAAATCTTTCGCGTCTCCAGTCGCAGGAGTTGCCTAGTCTTTTCATCTGCTCGATAATTCTTGAGCCGTAAAGTTTCCGCCATTCCCAAACTTTTTTGACAAATTCCTCGCGGCCTAAGTCGTAACGGGAAATTCCTTTTTTAGCTAAATCTTTCTCGACAACGTTTTGAGTCGCTATGCCTGCATGGTCAGTGCCGGGAAGCCATAAAACACTGTAACCTTCCATTCTCTTAGTACGGCACATAATATCTTGGAAAGTGTGATCGAAAGCGTGTCCGACATGAAGAGAGCCTGTAACGTTAGGCGGCGGAATTACGATTGAAAAAGCCTTAGCTTCGGGATTAATTTCAGCGTTAAAGAGGCCGCTTTCAAGCCATTTAGCGTACCATTTCTGCTCGATTGAATCAGGAGAATAATTTTTCTCAAGATTTCTATTGCGAATTTTTTTAGACATTAATTATTGTTTCATCTCCGTTTATTTTTCAGCTAATTATAGTACATGATAAAATAATTTATGGAGAGGCACTTTGATTTTCTAAATCATAGTGAAGGCTTGCAAGGGGTCGCCCTGATAGCCTGAAAAAATTTCAGGTGAAAGGAGGTGATAACATGAAAAAGTTATTTGAGCTTTGGCTAAAAATAAAGCTCGTAAAGTCTTACTCTAAACTTGTACGAGCGGTTGCGGATCTAATCCGCGCCATAAAATGTTAGACCTTTTAACTAGGAAAAGGTTTCGCCTACTGCAGAGCAACCAACTCTGCTTTAGTGAGCCTTATTATTAACGTTCGACCTCTCCCGAACGGCTTCATTATATCATAATGCTTTAATCGCCTTTACTAATCTGTCTACATTATCATCAGTTGTTGCCCAGCTCGTTACAAATCTGACTGCGATTTTATTATTTTCAAGAGGCTCCCAAGTTTCATAATCAAATTCAGAACTTAATTTTTTATGCTGCTCCTGCGTCAAAATCGGGAATTGCTGATTAGTAAACGACTCGAATAAAAACGGAATTTTTGCTTCAGTGAAAGCCTTTTTGATTTTCATTGCTTGAATATCGGCGTGTTTTGCGTTCTCGAAATATAAATCATCTTCAAATAAAACTTCAAATTGAAGACCTAATAATCTTCCTTTAGCTAAAAGTCCGCCCTGTTGTTTTATTAAAGTCGTCATTAATCTGAAATTAAATTTTTCAGGTTTAGGAAAAACAATAGCTTCACCGAATAACGCGCCGTTTTTAGTTCCGCCGATATAAAAAGCATCGCATAAATTTGCAATATCTTTTATATTCATGTCGGCAGCTGAAGACATCAAGCCCGCTCCGAGCCTTGCTCCGTCAATGAAGAGATTTAATTTATATTCGTTACAAACGGCTTTAATTTTCGTGAGCATTTCTTTAGTGTAAAGAGTTCCGTACTCTGACGAATAAGAAACATAAACCATTCCGGGCGGTGTCATATGAGGCCAAGTCGGGTCGGCGTAAAATTTTTTAAGATAATTTTTTAAGTCGTTGGCGTCCATAAGGCCGTTATGATGAGGCAGAGTTATTACTTTATGGCCTGTTGCTTCGATTGCTCCGGACTCGTGGACGTTAATATGACCCGACTGAACGCTGATAACTCCTTCGCAAGGATTTAATAAAAATTTTATAGCTATTGTGTTCGATTGAGTTCCGCCGACAGCAAAAAAAATTTCAGCGTTAGATTTTCCGATAACTTTTCGGATTAAATTTTTAGCATTTTCGCAGTGAGAGTCAACGCCGTAGCCCGAAGTCTGTTCGAGATTTGCCGCTAAAAGACGCTCAAGAATTTTCGGGTGCGCTCCTTCTTGATAATCAGTTTCAAATTTTATTTTTTGCAATTTAATTTTCAGCTCCGTTTTTTTCGCTAATTATAATATATTGACTTTAATTGCGAATAATGTTATTTTATAAAAGTAAGATAACTCAAACTTATTAGATTTCTTATATTTTATCGAAGGGAGATTTATTATGAAAAAATCAAGTATTTCAGCAGTTCTTTTGTTCGTTGCTATGATGCTTATAGCTAATAGTGCCTACGCTCACGGTGTTTGGTTCGCAATGAGATGTGACCGTACACAGCTTGTATGCGGAGAAGGCTGGAAAGATAACGGCTATGATCCTAACGGATTAATCCGCATGAACGGATACGATGCCGCTTATAAAGATGTTGCTGTAAAACCTATCAACGGCGAAAATTATTTATACATTGAGCCGGATGATAAAACGTCCGTTGTTTATGTTGAACTTGACTACGGTTTTTGGAGCAACAGCCCGGACGGCACTTGGATTCCTAAGCCTATGACTGAAGTTGAAGGTTCTACAATCGGCACACATGCAATCAAATATTCTGTAAATTATTTGAAGAGCGTTGATAAAATAGCTCCTGTAAGCGGCTTGCTCTATCAGCTTGTTCCGAGTGTTGACCCTACTAAATTAGCGGTTGGCGAGGAGTTCAAAGTTCAGCTCTTGAACGGCGATAAACCTATGGCAAATGTTGCTATCATTCCTGACGTGCTTAATCATCACACTGAGACAATTAAGACCGATGAAAACGGAATGGCCGTTGTAAAAGCCTCTAACGGCGGTGTAAATGTTATAGGCTGTGAAATGGTTGTTCCTTATGAAAATGAAGGAATTGATAAAAAAGCCACCCGCAGTAAAGTTTTTGTCAGTCTGAGTTTTACTTTATATCCCAAAGAAGAAGATTAATACGCGGACAGCTTAGTTATTATTATCCAACAGTTAACTACTCCCGCTTATAGAAGCGGGAGCTTCCTAATTCAACAAAGTCTAAAAATTCTTTCCTTTTCTATTTCTTTAATTTTTATTAAATCAATTTATATATATTTTCTTATGTTAGAATAACTAAAATTTTTTTAAGGAGAATTAATTATGAATGCTTATAATTATGACGAAGCTCAACAGGCCGCAAATTTTATAAAAAAATTTTTGACTGGAACTCCGGCGACTGCGATAGTTGCAGGCTCAGGGCTCGGAGATATTGCTGACGTTATCGAAAATAAAATTATCATCGACAATAAAGAAATTCCTAATTGGCCGCGCTCAACTGCTCCTGGACACGCAGGGAAAATTATCGCCGGAAAAATTCATGAAAAAAATATAATTCTGCTTCAAGGCCGCGTTCATTATTATGAGGGCTATCCCATGCAGGCCGTAGTTTTTCCTGTGAGGGTCTTAAAACTTCTTGGAGTTAATGAATATATTGCGACAAATGCCTCCGGAGCTATTAATAAAAATTTTCAGATCGGCGACATCATTGCCGTGAAAGATCATATTAATTTTATGGGCGATAATCCTTTAATCGGAGTTAACGAACCGCGTTTTAATGTCAGATTTCCCGATATGACTTACGCTTATAACCCTGAAATTTTGGAGATATTAAAATCTTTCGGACTAAAAACAGGAGTTTACGCCGCGTTCATGGGGCCGTCTTACGAAACTCCCGCAGAAATTAAAATGGCCGGAATTTTAGGGGCTGACCTAGTTGGAATGTCTACAATTCCGGAAATTATCGCCGCTAATGCAATGAACATGAAAGCCGCTGTTTTATCCTGCGTTGCTAACATGGCCGCCGGAATTTCTGAAAATAAATTAACCGAGCAGGAAGTTATTGAAAATATGAAAAAAACTTCAGGCAAATTAGCCCAAATTATTGTAAAGTTAGTAAAAGCAAGTAGGAATTAGGAAGTAGGAAGGAAGTAGAAATGAGAAAGATAATTTTTATTTTAAGTTTTATATTAATGACGTCTGAAAATTCTTTCGCGGCTTCGTGGGTGAATTTTCCTACAAGCTGGGACGTAGGGCAGGCCTTTGCTGTCTCGATAACTTCAACGGCTGACTATATAAATCCTATGGTTACATGGCAGAACAGAACTGTAGCTCTCAATGTCGAACAGGGCGGAGCGGGAAAAATTTCCTACGGTCTTTTAGGCTCTGACGTTAGAAACACTAAGCCCGGAGTTTATGATATTTTATTCGAGTTTATTCAGGGCGGAAAAAAATATAAAGCATCAGGCAGAATTACCCTAAAAGAAAGAACTTATCCGCAGGAACATTTAACCGTAAATCCTCAAATGGTAAATCCTCCGAAAAAAGAATTAAACCGAATCCGAAGCGAGTCAAAAGCTATAGCAGCAGCATTAAAAACAATGACCGAAGCCCGCCGCTGGACAACACCTCCTCAGCCGCCGCTCACTAATATAACTTTGACAAGCCATTACGGTTTTCAAAGAGTTTATAACGGAGTACCGAGAAGCGGCCATAACGGTGCAGATATTCGCGCTGCAAACGGAACTAAAGTCCTCGCGCCTTTTGCAGGGACTGTAATTTTAACGGGCTTTCACTATTATGCGGGCGGAAGCGTTTATATAGACTCAGGCAACGGAGTAATCACAGCATTTTTTCATTTAAGCGAGATCAACGTCAAAAAAGGCGATAGAGTTTCAAAAGGCCAGGTCGTGGCCAAGAGCGGAAGCACAGGACGGGTTACGGGGCCTCACCTTCATTACAGTTTAATTTTAGGCGGTCAGTTTGTCGACCCGATACCGTTATTATCAACGAGTATAACTAAAATGCTGAAATTAGGAACTCAATCGCAAGTTAATGATTAATAAAAATTTTAATTGACAAAAATTAAAAGCAAGTGTATTTTATACCGTGATATTTTTCACGATGCCGGAGTGGCGGAATGGTAGACGCAGTGGACTCAAAATCCACCGGGGGCAACTCTGTGGGAGTTCGAATCTCCCCTCCGGCACCATTCTATTAAATCAGGAGAGAATTTTTAATGCCAAATAAAAAATCCGCTAAAAAACGGGTATTAACATCAGAACGTAATAGACTTTATAACAAGTATTGGACATCAAGAAGCAAAACAGCTGTGAAAAGTCTGATCGAAGCCGCAGCATCAGGCAACAAAGACGAAGCCCTCAAAAGTTTCAACGTTGCTCAGAGTGTCATCGATAAGGCCGTTGTTAAAGGCGTTATGCACAAGAACACAGCCGCAAGAAGAAAAGCTCTCATGGCTCGAAAACTGAAAGCAATGGAAGCGTAAAAATTAATTTTTTATAACTACATTTACAACTACAAAAATCCCTCGTAAGTTCGCCGGTGAAGCGTTCTTGTGAGGGAAAAATTTTTAATAATTATCAGCGAATTTCTTTAGCTCAAATCCCGTTACGCTGCGGCTGAAAACTTTTCCTTCTATTATTTCCGCTTTCGGTGCGCTGGGCTGAAGGCCCTCTATAGCTTTTCCGAAACTGCTGCCGCCGGAAGTAGCGAATAAAATAATTTTTTTGCCCGAAAAATCATAACTTTCAAGAAAATTATTAATGATCGTCGGCGCAACATACCACCAGATCGGAAAACCTAAGAAAATTACATCATGGCCTTCAATCGGGGCATTTTTATCGGCAAGTTCAGGGCGTGAGGTCTTGTCTTTCATTTCGATGCTGCTGCGCGAATTTGAATCCTGCCAGTTTAAGTCCGCACTCGTGTAAGGCACTGCGGGTTTGATTTCATAAATGTCTGCTCCTGCTGCGTCTGCTAATTTTTTAGCAATTCCGCCGGTTGTCCCGCTTGCTGAAAAATAAGCTACAAGTTTATTGCTCATGTTTATTTCCTCCTGAGTTTCATTAATTTTTGAAATATTAAACGTTAAATTCTACTTAAAGTCAAATAATTCGCGGAGTTTTGCCTCAAAATCCCCGTCTTTTACGTAAGGAGCAGCGTTAAATTTCCGGAGATTAAATTTTTTAATTTCAGAATTTTTATCAAATCCCAAAATAAAATTCACGGCGATTTTATAAATAATTTCAGTCGGAGCAAGCCCGTAAACTTGTTCAGAAAAAATATGTTTTAATCTTGAAATTTTATCAGGATAAATTTTCTTGATTTTCTCCGAACGGTATAAACGAGTTACAATGCCCGCAATAAAAAGCCCGGATTTCATATAAGGATCTATAAAAGTTTTTTCAGGGTCGTCAAAACAGCCGGGATTTTCGTTTTCTAAATCGTCCAGCATTTCTTTTACAATATTTTTAGGCGTAAAAATTTGATTAGTCTTTTGAGCCGGAATATAGTCAAAAATATCGCGGGTGCTGCCTTCGTCAAAATAATTTGCAAGTTCGGCGCGTAAATTCAAAAATAATTTCACAGCGTCATTAAATTCAGACGAAGCAAAAACTTTTGCGTCATCTCTGAGCCTGCGGAATTCTTCTATAGTTATTCCCGTAACTTCTGAAAAAATTTCATCGGGAATTATTTTATCAAAATTTTCGAGCGTTACTTTTTCATCTCCGTAAGCCATTAAAAACGCCGGAATTGTACGGGAAAATCCGCGCAGACAGTCTTTAATTTCTTCCTCGCCCGTTAATTTTTCCTGCGTGAATTTATCTTTTTCGATTGAAGTTACTGTTTCTTTTTCAGCGTCTTCAATGAAATTTTCAAGCGTAGTTTTTAATTCTTCACGAAAATTTTTCTCTAAAACTTCCGGATTTTCGTTTTCAAGTTTAGCTTTTTTAATATAAAAATCACTGAAAGCCTCATTAATTTTTTTCGCGGCCTCCGAGTTCAAATTTTCCTGTAATTTTTTATTAACTTCCCGCCCGTAGTGATTTTTAGCTGTCTGGACTAAACGGGCAACAGCTTCATCTTGGAAAATTTTAATTAAATTATCTTGATTTTCAATATCGAGAGTAAGATTTTCTCCGAAAGTTTTTCCGCCGAAAATTTTTTCTTTTACTCCGTCAACATAAGAATCTTCTAAGAAAACTTCTCCGTTATCATCAACCGGGATTTTTCGCAGTTCTCTAATATCAGGCAGAAATTTTTTAGACGGTTTAGAAACCGGCGTGAATTTAGAAATAATCTCAATAACTTCATCAGAAGCGTTAAAAATTCTTCCGGTATTAACAAATAAGAAATCCGACATAAAACCGCTGTTTACAATCTCGTGAGCTCTAATCCTACGCGGAATTGACAAAACTCTAGCCGAGTCTAATTCTGTCATTTCGCCTTTATCATCCTCAGCAATAACCGGAAAAAAATCCAACAATTTTTTTATGTTAGTTTTAGAATCGCCGCCGGGTGCTAAATCATTTGCAAATTTTTCATAAATTACCAAACTCCTGGCCGGATCGAAATCAAAAACATAAGAATTAATTTTCCGCATTGAATCTTTTCGGAATAAGCAGGGATTTTGAGCCCTGAAAGCTGCCTGCATATATAACTGCGCCGATTGGAGATTCGATAAAATTAAAACTCCCGTCCATTCCGGGATAGTAATTCCCGTTGTCAGCTGTCCGACTGAAAGAGTTATAGTCTTGTCTTTATTTTGGATAGCTTCAACAACTTTTTTATAAGATTTTTCTATTGCCTTGTTATCGTTGTCATCGTTTAATCTGCCGTCGCCTGCCGCTAAAATTATCTCGTAATTCTCGAAGACTTTGTGCTTTTTTAATTTTTCTGCTAACAGTTTCGCCGATTCAACCCGGTTTAACAGCCAAAAAGTATGCTTTAATTCATTGCGGAACAAATCACAGAACGGAAATTTTTTATTATCAGTCAGATTGTTCAAAAATTTATCGATATATGAATCATAAACAAATTTACCGTCTTTTACTGAAAAAAATTCGTTTAAGTCAAAAGGGATTTTGGATTCGTCTTGAAAAATATTGCTTATTTGATAAGTAAATAAATTTAGCTGAGGCAAAATCTCATATGGATTTTCCCTTTCGCTTTCAATTTTCCAATTTAATTTTTTATCCTGCTCATCGGCATATGTCCAATTAAAAATAGCTTCATCAGAAAATTTATCGCTTGCTAATGCCTTAAACGGGGTGCCGGATAAATGCAGCGTAAAATTTCGTTGTATATGTCGGAAAGCTGTATCAGTTTTCGACGTATCAATGCCCTCGTGAGCCTCATCGATTACTAAAATATCCCAGATAATTTCGCCGATCTCACGCAGTTTTTCATAAGTTCCGCCAAAATATACCGAGCCTTTTAAGTCCTGAAGCGATACGAAATAAATCAAGCCTTTTTTAGAATTTGCGTTTGATAAATATTCATTGTAATTTAATACGGGATTTTTTGAATGTTCAGAGTCGATATCTTTAACGCTGCTGACGAAATTATAGCCGCTTTTGCGCCCTACAAATTTATCATAATCTTTATACCAGCTGTTAGCAATGACGGGACGGTTAGTTACAATTAAAATTTTTTTAGCATGAGTTTTCTTTACTAAATCATAGACGCATAAAGTTTTTCCGAAACGGGGCTTTGCGTTCCAAAGAAATTCGCCGCCGCCATGAGTGTTCATATATTGGATAGTTTTATTTACCGCGTCAAGCTGCTCATCTCTTAGTGTGTACGGTGCAGTATCGAGTTTTTTATCAATAAAAAAATCAGATGATGTCTGAAATTTCTTAAAATATTCGAGCGCGTCTTTAGAAGTTATGAAAAACCATTCGTTATTCTCGCCGTCCTGCTGCTGTACCCCGTTAAGACGGAGATAATTATGAAAATCTTTATCCGTGAAAGTTTTTCCCGATCCGTCTTTATAAACTGCCTCGAATGCCCATTCTTTTTTGGCTTTAACATCAGACGTATGAACTTGCTCTTTAATTCTTGTATCTACGTCTCTTTCAGTATAGCCGATTTTGAGCCAGCCGTCGTGATATTGAACTCCGGGCGTAGTGTAAGCATAAATCATCGGATTAGCTTTTACAGAAGTTTTTATGATGTGCTGCAAAATTTTATTCATCTCCAATTTTGAAATTTAGGGAAGCTGTAAAAAATTTTACCATAAAAAATAAAAAAATTGCTCCCCGCTTGATCAGAGCAAGGGAGTACCCAAGTTCATTACTATGAAGTACATTAACAAATTAATTAAATCATATCATAAAAAAATCATGAGAAAGCACTGCTTTTCTCACCCCTAACCCCTCACCCCTAACTTTTTTTCATTCCATAGATTTGACGTGAGACTCTATAAATTTTATTTCGTTATCTGAAAGATTGTATTTTTTGTATAATTGCGAGTCGATTTCCGGGATAGATTTTGACCAGTCTATATCAGACCCGGCTGTGAAGTTTTGAAGCGGAACGTATCGCCATTTTTCCGGAGCATTATCTTGCGTAACTTTCAAAATACCAAGCATAGTACGGGCGAATTTTGTTTTTACATATTTGTAACACGCTTCAGCTTCTACCTCGCTGCTAAAGCAACCAATACTAATAAACGTCTCTGTACTGCCGATTACGGGCAGGCCGATTACGGGCGTTGATAATACCTCTCCTAACGCGCCTGAGCCGTTTGCCTTTGGTACGAAGACTTTATAGGCTTCAAAGTTATCTGGTTTCTTAAAATAATCGCTCCTGAGCCATTTATAAACGCGTTTCATTTTCACTAATCCTAAAAATTTTGCGTATTCTTTTCCGTCGTTGGGCTTTTCGTCATAAAATATTGATGACATTCGCTCGAAAGCACTTGATCCGATGCGCGAGTCTGTAATTTTTGCCGTTTCTTTCGGATGTTCATCGTATGCTTTTTGAGAAAATCTATATAAACCTCTGTTAGCGACAATTTCACTAAATGGCTTGAAACCCTGATAATTTTTTACTTTATCTAAAATCGAATTTAATTCTGGGAAGGCCGTAAAAGTTCCAATCGCGCCGAAATTTTTATTTTCGTTTCTTAAAGTTATAGCAACTCCGCCTTTGATGTCAGCGTTGCGGAAAATTTTTTTACTGTCCGGCTCATATTTTAAGACTTTGAAGTGAGGATCGTTTAACATTTTTTCGTTCCATGCTTTAGGAGTTCCGCCGGCGTTGAATAAAAAACGCGCAGGGGTTATAAATTCGACTTTTTCGGCAATTTGAAAAGTAGAATCCATAAAAAAATTATAAATGGGTGAGGCAAAATTTTTTTGATTTCCTACGGTGTCTTCTTGATACGGGGGATTGCTGACAGCAAAGTCAAATAATTTTTCTTTCATGTAAAAGAGTCCTTCCGGGAAAAAAATTTCTTTTTCAGTGCGCCAATCTTTAATTTTAATTTCGTTTTTTTTCGTCTGCGGCATTATTTCGGGGATAAAAATATCCGGCAAAAATTTTTCCGGCGCGGGAATTTCGAGTCCGTCCATCTGCCAAAAGTTCCAGGCGATAACGTCAGCAATTTGAGGCAAAAAAATTTTATATAAATTATCGTGAGCAGCGTCGGGCCATCTGAAATTAAAATATTCTGTGAAAGTCATAAAAAGATTTAAGCGTGCTATTGCGAGGCTGTCTTTTTGAAGTTCATAGCCGTAGACGGATTGAAAAGCGCGCAACGAAAATCTCAGCCATTCGCTGATGTCTGAAGAAGTTTCGTTAATTTTCTTTAATTTCCTGTCGAGTATGCCTGCTCTGTCTTTAATATCGATAAATTTTCCTGTTTCCGCGTCGTATCTTGAGACAATGAAAGGAGCTTCACCGCATGCGATTTCGATACAGCGCGAGTCAAGATCTTCAACGCCTTTAAGTTCGTCAATCATTTCGCGGCACAAAAAAAACGGTGAAAAAACTTCAGCATTTCTGCGTGTGCGCTGGTCTTGTTCGTCTTGAGATTTCAGACTTCGCGGCATTAAGGAATCTAATTTATCAGGCGGAAAAATTTTTTCTCCAGTGTTATGGTTAATGAAAAGTTTAGATAAAAATTTTTCATCAGGAACGTTATTGATATTAAAGAAGCCTTGCATTTAACTCTACCATTTAATTTTTCAACTCGATTTAACAAAAAAGAGCCTCTTTTAACGAGACTCTCTTTTTAATCTAAACTGGCAGTGATCTGCTCTCCCGTACGTACCCCGTACAGTACCATCG
>CAMVMK010000004.1 GCA_947168585.1 uncultured Fretibacterium sp. | reverse complement strand
AAAGAAATTCGGTCAGAAGGGTGCACGCGGAAAGAGACAGTTCTCGAAGCGTTAAAAATTTTTTGGACGGTTTTGGGACAATAAAACCCGCTATCTTCATAAATCGAAGGGCGGGAATTTTTTTATTTTTAATTATGATAGAATAATTTTCAGTTTGTGATTTCGTATCTCACGAATTAGGAGAACCCCCGGCAATTCAAAGCGGGGAGTTGTCGCTGAAATACTTTCCCCGCCAGAAAAGGGGTGAGAGTTATGAAAAACTTCGCTAACCTCATAAAAGCTATAGCAATGTTAATCAAAGCTATTGCTGAACTCATAAACTCAATAAAGAAATAATGCGCCTTTAACCATTCGTTAATCTTTAGCATCGTTGGTTGAGGGTAGCAACCTCAGCCGACAATATTTTTTGTCCGTTGTTCTCCCGGACGCTTTTAATTATTATATCATTTAATAACTTTAACCGTGATAAACTTTTCATTAAAAATTAAAAATAAAATTTTAAGGGGAAAAAATTAAATTTCATGCAAAAAATTTTCAAAGTTCAAGAAGCCTACTCCGGCGATGCTATGAAAGGTCTTGCCCGTATCCACCCGGACGACATGGCCGCGCTTAATTTAAGTGAGGGCGACTTAATCGAAATCACAGGCAAAAAAACTACTCCGGCGCGTGTCAGAGCAGGCGACAGAGAAAACGGGCGCGATATTATTCAGATTGACGGCTTAATCCGCGAAAATGCCGGAACTTCTCTTGACGAAAGAGTAAACATTGAGGGCAGTATTACTTATCATTTCGCAGGAAGCGCAACTATTCAGCCTCTTGGGGACGTTAAACTCACCGACAAAGAAAAAGACGACAGTTATATTTTATCTATGCTCGAAGGCCAAGCAGTCAGAGCAGGCGACAGAGTACGTGTTAATTTTTTCGGGACTCGTGTCTGCGATTTTTCGGTAAACGCTACAACGCCCGAAGGAACTGTAATTTTTAATAAATCTACTTATCTTAATATTCTTAAACCTGTCGAAGTTAATAACGTTCATAAAATTTCTTACGAGGACATAGGCGGCTTGAGTTCTCAAATTAAAAAAGTCCGCGAAATGATAGAACTTCCTTTGAGATTTCCGCAGATTTTTGAAAAATTAGGAATACAGCCTCCGCGCGGAGTTTTATTATACGGCCCTCCCGGCACAGGCAAGACTGTCATTGCCCGAGCCGTAGCTAATGAAACTGACGCTTGGTTCACTCATATTTCAGGACCTGAGATAATCGGAAAATTTTACGGCGAAAGTGAAGAACGTCTGCGAAAAATTTTTGAGGAAGCTCAAGACCGTGCGCCCTCGATAATTTTTATTGACGAGATTGACGCAATAGCCCCGAAACGCGAAGACATGGGCGGAGAAAAACAAGTTGAACGCCGTGTTGTTGCACAGCTTTTAGCATTGATGGACGGATTAAAATCACGCGGACAGTTAATCGTCATAGGCGCGACGAATATTCCTAACGCCCTTGATCCTGCTTTGAGGAGGCCGGGACGTTTTGACCGCGAAATTTCAATTCCAATTCCCGACCGAAAAGGAAGACTCGAAATTCTTAAAATTCACACTCGCGGAATGCCTCTTGCTGAAGACGTTGACCTCAAAAAAATTGCGGATTTATCTCACGGATTTGTCGGCGCGGATTTAGAGGCTCTTGCTAAAGAAGCTGCTATGTCTTGCGTACGGGATATTTTGCCGTTCGTGAATTTTCATACGCAGGAAATTCCTTACGAAAAAATTTCGAGCCTCGAAGTCAGCATGAAGCATTTTATGAACGCTCTGCTTGAGACAGAACCGTCAGCAACGCGCGAAGTTTTTGTTGAAATTCCCGAAGTAAATTGGGACGATGTTGCAGGGCTTGACGAAATTAAAACCGAATTAATTAACGCTGTCGAATGGCCTTTGAAAAATTCTGAAATTTTTGAACGTTATGATATTCAGCCTGCGAGAGGAATTTTACTGCACGGGCTTTCAGGCACGGGAAAAACTCTTTTAGTTAAGGCTCTTGCTCATGAAAGCGGAGTGAATTTTATAAACGTTCAAAGCGCGAATGTTTTATCGCGTTATTTAGGCGAGAGCGAGCGGGCTTTGAAAGATATTTTTAGAGTAGCTAAGCAGGCGGCACCGTCAATAATTTGCTTTGACGAAATCGAAAATTTATTCCCCGAACGTTCCGGAACAAGTTCGCAATTTTCTTCGACTGAAAGCCGTTTGACCGGGCAGTTTATGAGCGAACTTCACGGACTTGAAGAATTAAACGGCGTTACAGTCATAGCAACGACAAACAGAATCGATTTACTCGATAAATCTTTAACTTTCGACTTAAAATTTGAAATGCCTCTGCCTGACTTAAAAACACGCGAAAAAATTTTTGAAATTTCTTTAAGGAAAAAGCCTCTTGATGATGACGTAAAAATTTCAGAGCTTGCAAAAATTACAGAAAATTTCACCGGCGGAGATATTGATTTAATTTCCCGCAGGGCTTCAATTGAGGCTTTGAAACGCGACAAAGATAATTTTATTTTGAAAAATTCAGATTTTGAAAACGCATTTAAGGTCATAAAAGGCAAGTAGGAATTAGGAAGTAAAAAATAATGGAAGATTTAGAAATTCTTGACGAAATTGAAACGGAAAACGGGCTTGAAAATCTTGCGGGCGAAAGTGAAATTGAACTTGACGGCAGCAGCGAAAATTTAATCGAAATCACAGCTGAAAAAGATTATGACCGTCTTGATGTTTTCTTGGCCGAAGAGCTTGAAATGTCGCGCTCCCGTATACAAAAATTAGTTTTCACTAAAAAAATTACATACTCAGGCGCACAGGAAAACACGGAAAAAATTTTGAAATCATCTTCAAAAGTTAAAACAGGCGATAAATTTACCGTAAAAATTCCGGCTTCTGTCAATGAAAGTTATTTGAGAGCCGAACCTGTAGATTTTGAAGTCCTTTACGAAGACCCTGATATTATCGTAGTCAATAAACCTGCGGGCGTTGTCGTTCACCCGTCGCCGGGAAATTGGCGAAATACTCTCGTAAACGGCCTCGTTTACCGTTATCCGGAATTAAAAAAATTAAACGCCTGGCTTCGTCCCGGAATAGTTCACAGATTAGACTCCGGGACTAGCGGCTTGATGGTTGTAGCACGCACGGAAAAATCTACGATGGAACTTCAAAGAATGTTCGCAGCCCGCGAAATTGATAAGCATTATATTGCTCTTGCTCACGGACGGCCTAAAAAAAGCGAAGCAACTATCTCAGGGCCTATCGACAGAGACCCGAATAATTTTTTGAAAATGGCGATAATAGCAGGCGGCAAACCGTCTTTAACGGGCTATAAAGTTTTATGGACACGTGAAAATATTTCACAGGAAAAAATTTCAATGGTAGAGTTCAAACTTTATACGGGACGTACTCATCAAATCCGTGTGCATTTTTCGGCTCTCGGCTGTCCTTTAGTCGGTGATTGCGTCTACGGAGCACCAGAAGAAGAATTTGAACTCGGCCGTGTTCTTTTACATTCGTGGCGTTTGAGTTTCAGACACCCTACGACAGGCGAATTAATGACGTTCAGAAAAAATATTGCTCCAGCTTTCTTGGATTATATTAAAAATAAAATTTTGTTTCACGATGTTTCGGATTAAGCCTGCGGAATTCTGCGATTTTTTATTATAAAAAATTTTTCTGCGAGAGTTTACGGCGGCGAATTAAAATTAAGATTTTTGTAGTTGAAAATGTAGTTGAAAAAAATAAATTCCCGACTCGTTCGAGAATTTTTTATGAAAAAATTATATCACAGAAAATGAAAATTTTTTTATTATTTTAAGTTGCTATAATTAGCTGAAAAGAATTTTTTATTATCTTAAAAATGTGAAAGGAATGAATTTTTCTCAATGAAATTAGAATTAGAGCGTCAAAATTTCCTTAAGGCTTGGCAGGTCGCTGAAAAATATATCGACCCGAAATCATCTAAAGAATCTCTTTCAGGAATTTTTATCAGAGCTTCTGAAGACGGTAATGTAACTCTTGAGGCTACAGACCTTAAAACTTCCGTGCGCTGCAAAGCTGAGGGCGTTGAAGTCCGTGAACCTGGCGTTGCTGTTGTTCCTGCCGCGATTTTAGGGAGCATGATTAAAAAATCAGCGTCTGAAAATTTACTTTTAGAAATAAATTCCGAGAGAGGTTTTTTAGGTGCAGGCAAAAGCAAAACGAGATTCGCTATAATTTCCGCAGAAATGTTCCCGAATCTTCCGGAAAGTTCAGGAGCAGAAAAAATTTTTAATTTTAATGCCGGCGAACTTTCAACATTAATCGCGGAAGGCGGTTCGGCAGCTTCTATGCCTACAGATTTCCCGAAATATATCGGAGCGTGTCTTTTAAGAGCTAAAGAAGGCCTCGTGCAGATTGTTTCGACTGACGGAAAAAGACTCGCGCTCGCAAAATCACTGTGCGATAGTATTAACAACGCAAAAGGACAAGATAAAGATGATTTAATCATGCCCGCTCAGGCTTTCAAAGATTTAGGCAAAACTTTAGGCTCAAGCTATCCCGATAAACTCGTGAATATTTTAGCCGACGATTCAACAGTCTGGTTTAATCTTGAGGGCGTAGAATTTTCTATAAGACTCATCGATGCAAATTTCCCGGTCTATGAAAGAATTTTGAATGATGTCGTAGAAACTTCTATGAAAATCAAAACGGAAGATTTAATTCCCGTTCTTGAAAGAATTGACATTATTGCACGCGCAATTCCGGCTCATGTTATGTCAATGACATTAAGTCCTGAAAAGGGCGAATTAAAAATCACAGCCAGAGCTCCCGAACGCGGTACAGCAAGCGAGGCCATGAACGCCGAAATCGAGGGCAAATTTTTACAGGTCGGCTTTAATGTCGGTTATTTCATGGACGGCTTGAAAATTCTCGGAAACGGCGACATTAAAATCGAGTTCAGCGGCGATGAAAGCCAAACCCGAATGAAGAGAAGCAACAGCGATGATTTTCTTTATATGCTCATGCCTGCAAGATTAAGCCCGCAGGATAAAATCGCAGAAACGGAAATGGGCGAATTTGAAAATATTAATTACGCGCCTGAAGAAGCTTCGGAAGCCGGTACTCCGATGGACTATGAAGAAATTCAAAGCGAAAATCAAGAAGAAAATAATCAACAGTGATTTTTAATTACAGCGTCATAAAAAATTTTAGAAATTTCAGCGGCCCGGAGTTCAAAGTTCAATGGAGTCCGGGCATTAATTTGATACTCGGTCATAACGGCAGCGGAAAAACTAATTTGCTTGAATCTTTGAGCGTTCTTTGCGGCTGGGGATCTTTCACTCAAACTCAAAATTTAATTTCATGGAATAATCCCGCTTCACGGGCTTTAGTGTACGGCTCGTTTTCGGGCGAAGAAAAATTCAGCGTCTCTGCTTCAATTTCATCGCGAATAGCTTTAAGAATTAACGAAAAAACTATTTCGTTTACGGATTTAAGGCTCGCTGTTCCTTCAATAATTTTTTTGACCGGCGGAGTGAATTTAATTGACGGTGCTCCTGCTATACGGCGTTTATTTATAGATAGACTTTGCTCGCTTTTATTTGCTCCTTACGCTAAAAAACTTTCTGATTTCAAATACGTAATGCGTTCAAGGACTGCTTTATTGCGTCAGGAAAAATCACCCGAACCTACGTCAAAACTTTTTTGCGAGTTAGGCGGCTGGATTATGGACAGACGGCGCGAAGTTACGGGGCTCTTAAAAACTATATTAAATCAAAATAATTTTAATTTAGAATTTTTGCCCGTCTTAGAAACTAACGGCGAAAGATTTTTGAAAAATATTCTAAAAGATAAAAAATATTTAGCTCGTGAAAGCGCAGCATTCAGACCTTTAACGGGGCCTAATTATGAGGAACTTTCTATAACTTTGCGCGATATTGGAAAGCCTGCTTCTGAAGCATTAAGTCGCGGACAGAAACGGAGATTAATTCTGCATTTAATAATTAACGCCGGGAAATTAATAAAACTTAGATTAAGGAGAAGCCCGATTTTATTATTCGATGACTTGACTGCCGAATTAGACTCCGAAGGGCGTGAATGGACATGCCGAAAATTGCTTGAAACAGGCTGGCAGTCATTTATCACAGCCCCTGAAAATCCATTTGAAAATATCGATAAAAATATTAACCTATTAACGCTAATGCAACATCATTGACGTTTGTACCGGTCGGCCCGGTCATTAAAAGAGCATCTGCAGCTTTCAAAGCGTTGTAAGCGTCATTTTCTTTAAGAACTTCAGAAATATTAATTTTCTTTTCCTTCAAAATTTCTTCGGTCCTTCCGTCTACAATTCCTCCGGCCGCGTCTGTAGGACCGTCAGTTCCGTCTGAACCTAATGAAGCTATGACAACATTATCAAGCCCGGATATTCCTGCCGCTGCTGCTAAAGCAAATTCCTGATTTCGTCCGCCTTTCCCGTGTCCTGTTAAATGAACGACTGTTTCACCGCCGACGATAATAGCGCAAGGAGTTTTAACAGGCCGTCCCGAAGTCAAAACTTCACGCGCTATCGAGGCCATTAACGAACCTCCTTCACGGGCTTCGCATGTCATTGTCGTAGTCAAAACTAAGGGATTATAGCCTTTTGATTTCGCAATTTCGCAGGCCGCTTCGCATAATGCCGTAACGCTTCCGGTTATGACTGCCGTAACGTTTTCTAATTTTTTAGGAGTTTCGCAGGCTAAAATTTTTAATAGTTCGGGTTTTATTTTGAGAGAATATTTTTTAACGATAGCAAGAGCCTCTTCACTCGTTGAATCGTCAGGCCAAGCCGGACCGGATGCAATGCTGTCAAGTCTGTCGCCTAAAACGTCAGATAAAACTACCATGAAAACATGAGCCGGTGAGCAAAGCTGTGCAAATCTTCCGCCTTTGACGCCCGATAAATGTTTTCTTATCGTGTTAATCTCGACAATATCAGCACCGCATGAAAGTAATTGACTCGTGATGTCTTTCATGTCCTCAAGAGTTACGCCTTCAGAAGGAAGTTCAAATAATGCCGAACCGCCGCCGGAAACTAAAAATAAAACCGTGTCTTTTTCGCTGAGATTTTTGACGTGTTCAAGAAGAGCCTTAGTGCCCTTCAAAGTATTTTCGTCAAGAACAGGGTGTCCGGCTTCAAAAATTTCGAGTCCCTTAATTTCGCCCATTGAGTGTTCATATTTAGTAACGACTGCACCGGAAATATTTGCTCCTAAAATATCGCCCGCAGCCTTAGCCATTCTCCACGCTGCTTTGCCTATTGACGCGACAATTAAACGCCCGCCGTTATTTAATCGCGCTTGAAAGTCGGGACGTTTGAGAGCCTCTTTTACGGCTGACTCGGGCAAAACTGCTTTAATTGAATTATCAATAATTTCGAGCATATCTTTTTTAAGATTCATTTTATATTTTCAACTCCTGAAAAAATTTTTAGAAAAATTATATAATTTTTAACGGTAATTCGCGTTATTCGAGTGCAAATGCTGACGGTTAATCATTCCTTGCATATTCCGGTTAGTATTATTAATTTCAACAGGGACTGTTTGCGAATGTTTTTCGTGAGCAGGGAGTTCGCGCTGAATTTCCCGTATTCTTTCTATTAAAAGATTAACGATGATTTTATCTTCTTCTTGAGAGGTCAAAGGCTTTTCTTCTTTCAAATTTTTGTCGTAAGAATGAGACAAAGCCAATGACAATTTAGCGCACGCCGGGCCGATTAATTCATATAAAACGCTCGAAGCAAGAATAACAGTTCTAAGAGTACTGCCTGTCGTGCCGCCCAAAGTCCTCGCGCCTAATTCAGCAAGTCCTATAGCAACTCCGGCCTGAGGAATTAAAGCAAGTCCTAAATAATTTCTAACTAATTTATTTTTGCGTGTAATTAAGCAGCCTAAAAAAGCTCCGGCGTATTTTCCTAAAATTCTCACTAAAAAATACACAACGCCGAGCGTTAATAAATTATCTCCGCCGATTAATGAGCCGAGTTCAAACATTACTCCCGAACGGACAAAAAATAAAAGCAAAATCGGAGGGCTGAAATAATTTAACTGTTTGAATAATTTATCATCGTCCGTAATATTTATATAAACCGTAGACATAAACATACAGCCGAGCAGAGGCGATACCCCCATCATCTCGCAGATCCCGCAGAAACCGAATAAAACAGCAACTGAAATTATTAATCTATTATCTGTCGAACGTTTAGGAGGCAGAAGCATTTTCATGAAAACGCCGGAAAAAGCTCCGATTATTACGCTCACGAAATTTATTAATATCGGCGAAATTATATTTTTTAACTCGAAGCCTGCGCCCGATGCCTCGCTTGCAAGAGCTATTGAAATTGCAATGCTGTAAGCTATCAATCCTACAACATCATCAAGAGCAACAACTTGAAGCAAAGTATTTACAAAATCACCGTGAGCCCCTGTCTGTCTTATCGTCATCATAGTCGAGGCCGGAGCAGTCGCCGAAGCTAAAGCCGCTAAGACTGTCGAGAATGCTAAATCCAATTTCAAAATATAAAACGCTGCTATAAAAACAAAAATTGAAGCTACACAAGCCTCAAGCACTGTTATTATTAAAACTTTCATGCCGTTGCCTTTTAAGGCGTTCAATCTGAAAAACTGCCCCGTGCTGAAAGCTATGAAAGCGAGCGCGATGTTCGGAAGGAAAGCAGTGTTTGTAGCTACGAAATCCGGCACAAGATTTAAGCAGTAAGGTCCGATTAAAATTCCAGTGAGTATGTAAGCTGTAACGTTGGGAAGTTTCAAGAGCTTCGTTATTCGAGTTAATCCGAAACCGAAAAGCAGCATTAAAGCAACCGTTAAAATTCCGCCGCTTGCCGCAGCTCCTGCGTTAAGATAATAAACCAACCGGGCAAACAATTTTATTCTCTCCTTTCTCTTCTTGTTTGCAATATATAAATTAAATTAAATTTTTTTTGCTTAAAATGGGCATTTATAAAATTATTAAAGGAGTATTTTATCATTTTTTTTATTTAACGCAATTTCAAAATGTTATAATTCTGAAAAAATTTTTAAGGGAGCGGGATTAATTCATGAAAAATTTTGCAGTTTTATTATCATTAATTTTTATTTTATTCACTGTCGGAGGGTGCGGTGCCGGTGTTAATTTCGGCTCATCAGACGATTATGATTCAGACTCTGAAATTTTAGCGAAAAATATCCGTCTTAGAATTGATGACGTTTTAATGTCCGTAACTTGGCAGGATAATAACGCAACACGGGAACTTAAAAAAATTTTGCGCGATAAAGACCTTGTTATCAATGCAACTCAATACGGCGGTTTTGAGCAGGTCGGCAGTTTAGGATACAGCCTCACGACAAATAACAGCGAAATTACAACACAGCCCGGCGATATTATGCTTTATAACGGAAATCAAATTGTAATTTTTTACGGCTCTAATTCATGGTCTTACACGAGACTCGGAAAACTCACAGGCAAAACTCAAAGCGAATTAGAAAATATTTTGAACAAGTCCGGCGTAAAAATAAAACTTTCGCTGAATGACAATTAAGTTTATT
Source organism: uncultured Fretibacterium sp. (assembly GCA_947168585.1). Classification (GTDB taxonomy): domain Bacteria; phylum Synergistota; class Synergistia; order Synergistales; family Aminobacteriaceae; genus JAFUXM01. The sequence continues at coordinate 78,024 of CAMVMK010000004.1, read as the reverse complement.
ATGAAAAAAATTTTTTTATCGTTATTTTTACTTTTATCTTTTTGTGGAACGTCAGCAGCCTCATTCAAAGATGATTTATTGAAACTCAACGGCGTTGTTTCCGTTGATGATATAGTGCAGAGCGGAGATTCCAAGCCTTTTGCTGAAAAATATATCGTAACATTCACTCAATATATCAACTGGAACAATCCTGATTTAGGAACTTTTACACAGCGCGTTGAAATAGGCTTCAAGGGTTATGATAATGTCAATGTATTTAACGTCGGCGGCTATGAACTTTATGAAGATAAAATTGAAACTGATGACGAGCACGAAATTTCTAAAATCTACAACGGAAATTATATTAATGTTGAATACCGTTTCTTTTCAAAATCAAAACCCGAAGGACTTTCAAGCGAAAGCACAGCCTTATGGGAATATTTAACGGACGAAAACGCCTCGAATGATTTTCATAACATAATCGAACAGTTAAAAGAAATTCTTTCAGGCCGCTGGGTCTTCACCGGCAAGAGCAAGGGCGGACAAGCTACAAATGTTTTTGCTTATTATTTCCCTAATGATGCAGACGCTTATGTCTCATATGTTGCGCCTTTCTGCGACGGAATAGATGACGGAAGAGCTTTCAATGCAATTTATACCACAATCGGCAATGAACGTTACGGCGAAGAAAAAGCAAAAGAATACCGCGATTTAATGCTTGATTTTCAGGTTGAAGCGATAAAAAACCGCAATTATCTTCAGCCCCTTCTCGTATCCGGAGATTTTAGCGAGTATCCGCTTATAACGCCCTCACGGGATTTTGAAGAAAAAGTTACAGATTTAGTTTTTGGAGTGTGGCAGTATGAGCAAAATTTTGCTTCGTTTGATGAGGTCATGAAAATCACGCCGCGCGTTGATGATGTTTCTACACCGGACGTTAAAGAAAATCAAAAATTTTTGGACGGCCTTTTTAATTTAATTAAAGACGACGGCTCCGCTAACGGAGATTGGTTTTTACCGTATTTGATACAAGCAGCTACAGAAAATGGAAATTACGGTTTGCGTTTACAGCCTCTGCGTGATGAGTTAGCGAAAATCGGGCTTTCATTGGCTTTAACTGCCGAAACGGAAAAAAATTATCTTGCACTGTCAAGTTTTACTCAAGAACAGTTAGACACTTTCAAATTTAATCCTGCCATGCGTAATAAAATGCTCGAATGGACAGAGACAAATACAAGCAACGTTATCATGATTTACGGCGATTCTGACCCTTGGTATTTTATGAGACTTCCTGAGACTGACAATAAAAATATTCATGTATTTATTTCTTCAAAAGATGCTCACAATATTAAAATAAAGAACATGGAAGAAGAATTAAGCACGGAAATCAAAGCATTATTAAGCACATGGTTAATACATGAAAATGTTGTAGCCTCTTCAGGCAGCGGCTGTAATTCAGGTTTTTCATTTTTAAGTTTAAGTTTAAGTTTTAGTTTTAGTCTATTTGTTATTTGCATTAAAAAAATAATTAGGAACGAGAAATCAAAAAAACATTCCTAATTCCTCATTCCTAATTCCTAACTCCTCACTGCCTTTTTATAGCTCCGAGTCCGTAGCTGATTTTTCTTTCATGAGCGTCAGACGGAGAGTTATAAATTTTTCCATTAATAATTATTTCAGTCGAGCCGCCTCCGTCAAGATTTAAGGCGTACATAATTCCCTGAGAGCGCAAAATTTCCGTAAGTTCTGAAATAGTCGCCCCCGAAGCGTGAAGACCGTTGCGCCCGTCAACAGCAACAAAAACCCAATCGCCGTCAGCGTTAATTCCGACAGCTGAACGGGGATGCCTGACGCCCGTTAAAGAATTATTAAAATCTTCGGGAATTGCCGAGACAAAACCGTCATCTAATAATAACGGACCGGCCTGAATAATATTTTCCATGTCATTCCATTCGTGAATTTCTTCGGAGTTAGCGACAACCTGAAAGACTGCCTCATCGTCATCGTTCCAGCCTAAACACCCCCGCCCGTCGTAGCCCTCGCTGATTAAATTTCCGTTGATTTTTAATGCTCCTATAGGATAACCGTGTCCGGGAGTTGTCGTTGCGAAAAATCCTGCATTAATTGAAGCCTTTGCCCCGTACTGTCTTGAAAGCTGTGAAAGAGTCAATAAATCTTTCGGGCTGTTTTTTGAGATTAACGGCTCGATTTTCCAGTAAGTCGGATCTATTTTAAGAATAACCCAAAATTTCGGGACAATATCAGTTTTTATATTCGTGAATGACGGCAAAATTCTAAACTGTAAGCCTCTCGCCTTTGCAACTGAAATTAATTTTTTTATTTCGTGATAATTTTCGAGCTTGTCAGTACGGACTCCAAAAGCTCCTTCAAAGCTGAAAACGTTTGAGGCAATTCCTGAAGATTTTAATGAATTTTTGAAAGTATCAGCGGCCGGGCGCGTTTTAATTCCATCAGCGTAAAATCTCCAGTTAGGGATGCCAGTCAAAACTCCTTCGCGGTGAATAAAAATTTTCATGCCTTCAAGAGGATTTCTGACCATATCGAGCGTTAAATTCAGGCTTGCGTCTTGAACACGCGACATTAAAACTTGAAACTCTTTTGAACTCAGAGCGTTTTTGCCGTTAAAATTTTTAGCTTTCGAGAAAATTACGGGATTCATATTTGAAGCAACAACTAAGCATCCTCGCTCGAACGAAGTTAAATTTTTATCGTCTTCAAAGCCCGTAGGATAATCCGAAAAAATTCCGGCCTCGAATGAAAGTCCGAGACTTTGAATTATCCAGCGGAGAGCCTCTCGTCTTGTTACAGTTTTTTGAACGTCCTTAACATCGTCAGTTATTAATCCTGAACGAAGCATAAAAGCTACGGGACTTTTATTTTGAAATTCGGAAGTTTCGCTCCAATCTATGCCTCGAGCCTTCAGCAAGCCGCCTATAAATTCAGCCTTAGTTACGGCTTGAGCCTGACAGGGCGTAAAAAATAAAAATATAAAAATTAAAATTAATTTATTTCTTAAAAATTTTTTCTTCAAAATTATTTTTCCTCGCAAAAATTTTTATAATTTTTTTCAAAAAGCTGATATAATTTTACACATGCCCCTGCGGGTTCACGTGATAGTGAATACGTTCTGAGCCAACACTCGATTCCAGTTTAGCAAGATGCTACAGGCTTTTAAGTCTTTTAAGGGACGGGTCAGAACTTTCAATACACGGTTCCTGCGGAGGCTTTTTTAATTAGGAATTAATTTTAACTCTTTGCAGGCTTGTAAAATTCCGCCGCTGTCAATATCACCGCAGACAAATTTCGCAGCTTGTTTAACTTTATCTGAAGCACTCGCTACAGCAACACTTAATTTCGCATTTTCAAGCATTTCTATATCGTTAGAACCGTCGCCGAAAGTTACAGCGTCATTAATATTTGCTCCGGCTTCTTTCATGAAAATTTCAATCCCGCGCCACTTTGAAGTTTTTGCGTCTCTTGCTTCCGTAAAACCGTTCATTAATTCGAGCTTCACGCCTTCAGGAGGATTATAAAAAATTCCGTGATTATCATTCAAATTTTTATGAGATCTCATGAAATAACACATCATAGGGCGCGTTAAATCTTTCATGGGCTTGACGCAGTCATAACCTGCCTGACTATTAAAATATTTTCCAAAAAGTCCGGAACTTTCGTCAGTGTAAAGAAATTTATCATCAGCGGCGGCTGTTAATTCCGGGAATTTTTCAGCGATAGTTAAAAATTTTTCTAAATGTTCATCGGGGAAAAATTTTCTATAAATTTCGCGGTTATCTATAAAAATTTCAGCACCGCCGGAGCAGACGAGATTATTAATTTCAAACTCTTTTGCGGTCTTGAAAGTCAAAAATCCTGCGCGCCCTGTAGCAATCGCAGGGACGTGTCCGTTCTCGCGCAACAATTTTACGGCCTCGAGAGTCTGCTCAGGAATATGAGGTTCATTTACGTGGCTTACGAGAGTGTGATCTATATCGAAAAAAATATATTTCATTAAAAATTTTTATCCTTTCAGTCTTAATGGTAAACCTGCAAAAATTCTATCAACTATAACGGCCTCGCCCGCAAGAAATTTATATAATTTTCCTGTTTCGTCGCGCCATTGACGTTCAAATTTTGAGACGGGAATAACTCCGCCGGAAATTTCATCGCCTATTAAAATCGAATTTCTTAAAAGTTCGAGTTTAGCTTCAAAAAATTTTAGAGCGTTTATATTTCGAGATAATAAATTTCTGACTCCGGCCTGAAGATTTAGAATTAAATTTTTTCCCGGAGAAATTATATTTTCAGGAGAAATTTTTTCTAAATCGTAAACGGAATCAAAATTTTTATATAAATTTTCAGCGTAAGCCCTTTTGCCCATGTAGCGGCCTCCCAAAATTAAATGCAGTTTTCAATCACCGTTCCTGTTAATAATAAAATCTCTGAAATTTCTAAGAAAGCTCCGAGTAAATCTCCCGTAATTCCTCCGAAAATTTTCAGGCAGATTTTAGACCAGATTATAAGACTTAAAATAAAAATCGCGGGAATTATTATAGATTTATTCACGAAAATTAAAGCAAAAAATAAAATCGCAAAGAAAAAATTATCGCGCCGTCTTCTTAAATTTCCTAACATCACAGCAAGACCGCCGGACTTTGCAAATTTCAAATTATTTAATATTACAGCCATTCCCAAACGCGAATAAATTGGGATAAAAAAAATTATTTGAAAATCACCCGAAAAACGCGAAAAAAATTCAGCGAATAAAAAAGTTTTAGACATTAAAGCAATCAAGCAGCCCATCACAGCAAAAGAACCCGCGTGAGTATCTGAAAGAATTTTTAATCTTGTTTCACGGTCTCTACGTGAAAAAATTGCGTCGCAAGTGTCCATTAAGCCGTCCATATGAAGCCCGCCCGTTAAAATTAAAGTTAGAAGCGTCATTAAAAATCCCCGAAATTCTACGGAAATATTTTGAAATTTCATTAACGCTGACAAAAATAAAAACCAAAATAGCGCGAATAAAATTCCTGTTACTGGTATCATGACGCAGAAAAATCTCAAATTTTTTTCGTTCCATTCAGGCAAAAATTTTTCCGGCACAGGCATAACTGATAAAAACGTCAAAGTTATTAAAAAAGAATTAATCATAACGTAATATTATAAGCGATTTACAATTCTAAAATTTTCCGATAAAATTTTCACCGCTTTATCACGCTAAAGTAATTTTTATTTTCAAAATTTTTATTTCAAAAGGAGAATTTTTGAATCATGAAAAAAATTTTCGCGTTAATGCTCGTGCTTGTAACGGCTTTAAGTTCCTGCGCTTTTGCTGAGAGCGATTTAGAATATGTCAAGGGCAAGGGTGTTTTAGTTGTCGGCATTACAGATTTCCAGCCTATGGACTATAAAAACGAGAAAGGCGAATGGATCGGTTTTGATGCTGACCTCGCTAAGGCTTTTGCAGAGTCACTCGGAGTCAATGTCGAGTTTCAAGAGATCGAATGGAACAACAAAATTTTAGAACTCAACGGCAAAAATATTGACTGCGTTTGGAACGGAATGACTTTAACCGCCGAAGTTAAAGCCGCTATGGAATGTTCAAAACCGTATTGCAATAATGCTCAAATAGTCGTCGTTCCTGCGAACAAAGCTGAAAATTATAAAACTCTCGAGAGCGTCAAAGATTTAACTTTTGCTGTCGAACACGGCAGTGCAGGAAATGAAGTTGCAACGGCTAACGGCTTCAAAGTTGTTGAAGTTCAAGATCAGGCTTCGGCTTTAATGGAAGTTGCTTCAGGTTCTTCGAGTGCTGCTATTATCGACTCGTTAATGGCTGCTGCTATGGTCGGACCGGGAACGGGCTATGAAAATTTAATTTACACTGTCGGCTTAAACAGCGAAGAATACGGCGTAGGTTTCAGAAAAGGCTCAGACCTCGCTGCGGCTCTCAATGAATTTTTCGCAAAAGGCTACGCTGACGGCAGTATTCAAAAATTAGCGGCTATTTACAGAATTCAAGCGGCGTTAGTGGAAAATAATTAGGAGTTAGGAAGCAGGAAGTAGGAAGTGAAAAGATTTTTTGTTTCCTAATTTCTGCTTCTTTATATTAAAAATTAATTATGAAACGTTTATTTTCAATATTAGCGTTATTGCTGCTGTTTTGCAGTTCATCATCAGCCGCAAGTAAATCCGAATTAAAGCGCATGAGCGTTTTTATAAGCAATTTCACAGAACTTGACCTTTATAATTTTGATTCAAGTTCTATCAGCATGGGAGAATTAATTTATTTCGGAATTCATCACAACTATATAAACAACAGCAGCCTTATAAAACATGTAGAAAATAGCGATAATTATGACAGTTCAATTTCTGCAAAAAATGTCGCCGCTTCCGTCAGAAAATATTTTGACAAGTCCGTAACTCATAAAGATGCTGAATATAATTACAAAGACGGAAAATATTATTTCTATGCTGCTGACGGAGTTCCGACTGAGGCAAAAGTCAGGGAATTTTCAAGAGAAGGCAAAGTTATAACAATGAAAGGCGAACTTTGCAGGTATAACGCTGAAGAAGACAAAGACGAAGTTGTCGGAGAATTTACAGCTACGGCCAAGCCCCATAAATGGAACGGCAAAGATACTTGGGCGATTTTGTCATTAAAATCAAAACTCTACGAAGAAAAATTATAAAAAATTATGGAATTAATTTTGCAGCAAATGCCGGTCGTAATCGGCGCATTAAATCAAGGTTTTATTCAGACCTTAAAACTTTTTTCAATAACTCTTTTAGGTGCGTTTCCTTTGGGATTAATAATAGCTTTCGGAACTCTCTCGAAAATTAAAATTATAAGTTTGACGACCCAATTTATAATTTGGATTATTCGCGGAACTCCTTTAATGATACAGCTTTTAATCGTCTATTATTTTCCCGGCTTAGTTCTTCATAATCCTATATGGGGCGGCGGCGAGTCCGGAAGATTTTTAGCGGCGGCTATAGCTTTTATTGTTAATTACGCCTGTTATTTTTCTGAAATTTACCGCGGCGGTATTCAGAGCGTCCCGGCGGGTCAGCAGGAAGCCGGTTTAGTTTTAGGATTGACGAAAAGGCAGATATTTTTTCACATAACTTTATTGCAGATGATAAAGAGAATAGTTCCGCCGATTTCAAACGAAATTATAACTCTCGTAAAAGATACAGCACTTGCGAGAATTATTGCGCTTCAGGAAATTATTTGGGCCGGTCAGGCTTTCATGAAAGGTTCTCACGGAATTTCTGGAGCAGTTTGGCCGCTGTTTTTCACGGCATTTTATTATTTAATTTTCAACGGAATTGTTACGGTCGCTCTTGCATGGTTTGAGCGTAAATTAGATTATTTCAGGTAAATTAAAAATGGCAATTTTAGAAGTTAAAAATATCCGCAAAAAATTTGACGATATAGAAGTTCTTAAGGGCATAGATTTTTCTCTTGAGAAAGGCCAGGCACTTTCAATTATAGGCTCATCGGGAAGCGGCAAGACGACATTATTACGCTGCTTAAATTTTTTAGAAACTCCAGACGAGGGCGTTATAAAAGTCAATGACGAAATTTTATTTGACAGTTCAGACCCTTTAACAAGGAGCGAAAGCCAAATTAGAAAAAAACGTCTTCATTTCGGACTTGTCTTTCAGTCGTTTAATTTATTTCCTCAATATACGGCTCTCGAAAATGTTATGTTAGCTCCGAAATTAGCGGCCAAAGAAAAACGCAATAAAAAAAGTGATGATATATATGAGCACGGCTCTAAGTTATTAGATATTTACCACGATGCTCATGAATTATTAAAACAAGTCGGGCTTTCTGACAGAATGAATAATTATCCTCATCAGCTTTCAGGCGGACAGCAGCAAAGAGTTGCAATAGCACGGGCTTTAATTTTGAAGCCTGATATTCTTTGTTTTGACGAGCCTACGAGCGCATTAGATCCGGAATTAACGGGGGAAGTTTTGAAAGTTATTCGCGGACTTTCTGAAAAAAATTATACGATGATAATCGTAACTCACGAAATGGAATTTGCACGCGATGTCGCAAATCATGTAATTTTTATGGACGGCGGAGTAATCTGCGAGCAGGGAAATCCCCGAGAACTTTTTGAAAATCCTAAGGAAGAAAGAACGAAACAGTTTTTAATCCGCTACAAAAATTAATTTTAGTTAAGGGTTAGAAGTTAGGGGTGAGGAAATTTTTTTTACTTCCTGCTTCCTAACTCCTAATTCTTTTTTTTAAGCAATTACGAGCAATACGTCGCCGGTGTTGACGCTGTCGCCGGATTTAACGCGGACTTCTGTAACTTTGCCGCTTGCCGTTGCAAAGACTTCATTTTCCATCTTCATAGCTTCAAGCAATAAAACTAAGTCGCCGTTATTGACGCTGTCGCCGACGTTTACTTTTACGTTAAGAATTTTTCCGGGCATAGGAGCTGTTACTGTTGACGCGCCTTCAGCTACAGCCGCAGGAGCAGCCGGAGTTTCAGCAGCCGCCGGTACCGCAGGTGCTGCAGCAGGAGCCGCCGCTACGGGAGCAGCAACAGGAGCAGGCATAGCCGCACCCGCACCAAGACTTTCGACCTCAACAGTGTAGGCCGTGCCATCAACTACTACTCTATATTTATTACTCACGATAAATTTTTCTCCTTTTTATATTTATAATTTTGATGCTGCTTTATTACCGCCAAGCGCGGTTTAAGCGGTTCATGTTCAAGTTAATCATTCCCGCAGCTTTCCAGCGTGATGTCCAATAGTCGCCGGGCTTTTCAGCTTCAACGGATAAAATTCTGAAATTAGAATTTCCCGTGAATTCAACGATAGCCGCCGTTATTGCCGCAACGATTTTAGCTTTGTCTGCGCTCGGAGCAGCTTTAACTGTAGAGGGCTTGGCCGGAGCTGCTGCGGGTTTGCTGACTACATCATTTTTTTTTTCGTCGCCGCCGGCAAAAAGTCTCATTCCGAAAATTACCATAGTAAGAATGAACAGAACGCCGAAAACGATCGAGAAAGCAACAATACTGACGTTAATTGCTCCCGAAAGTCCTTCAAAATGAATAGGCATTATTAAAATTCCTCCTTAATTATTAATGAGGGATAACCCCGTGTTTCTTGCTGGGTCTTGTCTCGCGTTTGCTTTCAATTCCCTCAAGAGCCGTGAAAATTGCCTTGCGTGTTTCTTCGGGCATTATTACGCGGTCAACATAGCCGCGTTCAGCTGCTCTGTAAGGATTTGCAAATGCTTCGCGGTATTCGTCAATTTTTTCAAGTCTCTTTGCCGACGGATCTGAAGCATCATTGATTTCTTTCTTGAAAACTATGCTCGCTGCTCCCTCTGCTCCCATTACGGCGATTTCAGCCTGAGGCCAAGCTAAAGCAACATCAGCACCAAGCGACTTGCTGCTCATAGCGATATATGCTCCGCCGTAAGCCTTGCGCATTATGACGCTGATTAACGGCACAGTTGCTTCACTGTAAGCATAAAGCAGTTTCGCGCCTTTGCGGATAATTCCGCCGTGTTCCTGATCTGCTCCGGGCAAATATCCGGGAACGTCTACGAAAGTTACGATAGGAAGATTGAAAGCGTCGCAATGACGGATAAATCTTGAAGCCTTATCTGAAGCGTTAATATCAAGACATCCGGCCATAACGTCAGCATTATTAGCTATAACTCCGACTGAACGTCCTCCGATACGGGCATAACCTGTTACGATATTTTTAGCAAATCCGGCCTGAACTTCTGTAAATTCGCCGTCATCAAAAACTTTTGTCAAAACTTCATGAACGTCATAGCCTTTATTAGGATTGACGGGGACAATATTTCTTAATGAAATATCAGCACGGTCGGGGCTGTCTGCTGTAGCTTTCATAGGAGCGTCATCAAGATTATTTAACGGTAAATATGAAAGAACTTTGCGAACCTGAGCAAAACATTCGGCCTCGTCTTTTGCTTCAAAGTGAGCAACTCCGCTGACTTCATTATGAGCTTTTGCTCCGCCTAATTCTTCGCTCGTTATTGCCTCGCCTGTTACAGCTTTAATAACTTCAGGGCCTGTGATGTGCATAACGCTCTCATTGTCGACCATGAAAATAAAATCTGTAAGCGCAGGACTATAAACTGCTCCGCCTGCTGTCGGTCCCATAATGATTGAAATTTGAGGAATAACTCCGCTTGCGAGGGTGTTGCGTTTGAAAATTTTTCCGTAACCTGCAAGAGCGTCAACGGCTTCTTGGATTCTTGCGCCGCCGCTGTCATCAATACCGATGATAGGACAGCCCATCTGCATAGCCATATCCATAACTTTGCAAATTTTTGCCGCGTGCTGTTCGCCGAGCGATCCTCCGAAAACTGTGAAATCCTGACTAAAAATAAAAACTTTTCTGCCCTCGATAGTTCCCCAGCCTGTTACAACTCCGTCTCCTAAAATTTTTTTCTCGTCAAGACCGAAATTATTGCAGCGATGTGTAACAAATTCATCAATCTCAACGAACGAACCGGGATCAAGCAGCTGTGCTATACGTTCACGGGCAGTGCCTTTGCCTTTGGATTTTTGTTTTTCTACGGCTTCTTTTCCGCCGCCTGTTAAAGCCTTTGAGCGTTTCTCGTCAAGTTCCGCGCAAAGCTCTTCAATAGTACGAAATCCCATATCCGACAAGCTCCTCCTTTTAATTTTTTAATTTATTGATTTTTATTTTTAATGAATCAAATTAAATTTTGCAAGTTAGAATATCATAGAAATTAATTCAGCGCAAAAATTTATCATCTAAATATTGAGTAAAATATTTTCACTCTCATACGGATAACTTTTGACGTAAAGAGTTTCGGGAGCAATGTCAATTTCGCCGTTGTTCCAAGTAACAGTGCCGAAATCTATGACAGGATTATTAAAAATTTCCGGATTATTCAGAGGTTCCATTACCGGCCCGTTAAATATTGTTGTGTCGCATAATCTCTGCTCGCCGGTCGAAAAAGTTAAAAGCATCATTCTTCCGCTTAAAGGCTTGACAGCTGTAACTTTTATATCCTTTTGATATTCGCCTGCGTAGCATATTCCATTCACGATATACATTTTTTTCTACCTCGCTGAAATAATAATTCCTGCAAGTCTGCATAATTCTGACATATTATCTTTTCACTTCCATAAAAAGTTTGTGTCGTTTTTTAATTCCTAATTCCTAACTCCTAATTCCTCATTATTTTTTCTGCGTGTGTTATTATACATATTTATTATTAAATTTTATTTATTTTTATTTTAGTTCGGAGATAATTTTAGAATGTCTATAAAAATTTTACTTGCAGATGATCACCCCTTAACTCGTTCAGGGATCGCGGAATTTATAAGGCGCGAACCTACCTTTGAACTTGTTGCCGAAGCTCAGGACGGAGTAGAGGCATGGGATTTAATTAAAAAACTTTCGCCCGATGTTGCTTTGCTTGATATTCGTATGCCGGAGATGGACGGGGTTTCAGTTGCTCAAAAAGTCAAAGCCGAAGGAGTTTCAACGGCGATTTTAATGCTGACTTCATACGATGCCCAGCAGTATGTTATAGCATCGCTGAGGGCGGGGGCTCACGGTTTCGTATTAAAAACAGTCAGCCCTAAAGAATTAACAACGGCAATTAACACCGTAGCAAAAGGCGGTTTATATCTTGATCCGGAGGTAGCGTCAGTTTTGAACGGCGATAAAGAATTTATTCCCGACCAGCTTTCAGCGCGTGAACGTGAAGTTTTATTATTAGCTGCAAAAGGACTTTCAAGCAAAGAAGTAGCGCGGCAGTTATTCATCAGTGAACGTACAGTTCAAACTCACTTAGCTTCGATTTACGATAAATTAGGCTCAAGGAATAAAACTGAAGCGTTATTGCTCGCTTTGAAGTACGGCGTTGTAACTCTTGAAGAATTATTAGAAGACAACGAAGATTAATTCATGATTTCAAAGATTAGAAATTTTTTTGCGAGGCCAAGAGCAAATTTTCTGGCCTTTTTGTTATGCGCGTTAATTTTTCCGTCAGTTGCTGTCTTACTCGTAGCTGTTGCGGGAATGATAAGCCAGGAAAGAGCAATGGAAGCCGCCGTTACTTCTTACGTTCAGGACTTGGCCGAGAGTATGTCTTATCATTTGAGTTCAAGTTCTGAAATTTGGTCTTTCTCAATGCTGAACGATTTTACGAGATTTCCTTTCTTTTCTTGGGGGCCGTCAATTCCGGGCTGGGTTGCTTTAATCGACAACAGCGGGCGCGTAATAATAGCTTCACCGGGTGCTATGAACATTGCTACAATTTGGCGCAGTAATCTTCCTATCGGGCAGGCCGTAAAAATCGAAGACCCTCAAGGCTCGCAGTATACTTTGGCTGTCTATCCCGTTAAACGCGCGGGCGGAGGCTATGTTGTTGCGGCTGTATCGTGGCAGCAGTTACTCGGAGGACTTGTCGGAGTAGTCAGAGTTTGGCCGTTCCTTTTAATGGCAATAGCTCTGAGCAGTTTTATAGCTATTAGATTACTTTGGAGCAGGCTCTTTAATCCTTTGAAATCTTTAGTCGCTGAAATTGACGAAATGACTCTCGGCCGCGATGTCCCGGAAAAATTAGAAAAGAAAGCCGTTAAAGAAATTGAAAGTGTTCACAGTGCCTTAAGAAGATTTGCAGGCGCAGCAGTCGAACGCGACAATTTAAGAAACCGTTACGTCCGTGATGTCGTTCAAGCTCAAGAACGCGAAAGAGTCGATATGGCCCGCGAAATTCACGACGGACCTCTGCAGGATGTTACGGCACTCGTTCAGCAGCTTCATATGACTTTAGACGACGAAGATAACGTAGATATTTCAAGAATTAAACTAACTGAAACTATCGCTAAAGGAGTTGTCCGCGAACTTAGGTCTTTATGCGATGAACTTGCTCCGCCGTGGATGGACTTGGGACTTGTCGAGGCTCTCACGGAATTAGCTGAAAGATTGTCGCAGGTCTATGATGTTCAAGTTACAGCTGATTTTGATTTCGCTGATAATTCACACGAGATCGAAATGGAAAATGAAAAATCTCTTTCATTATTAAGAATAGTTCAAGAGGCTGTATCTAATGCAGTCCGGCACGGAGAAGCTACAGAAATTCATATTCAGCTGAGCAAAGATAATGAAAATAATGTAACTCTCGAAATTACTGACAACGGCTGCGGATTTGACTCTGAAAATATTAATCACGAAACTTTGAGAGTCGGAGGCCATAGAGGACTGGCGAGCATGACCGAGAGAATGTCTTTAATGGGAGGAAATTTGAAAATTAAATCCGCACCCGGCGAAGGCACGGACATAACAGCAAACTTTAGAATTTAAGTAGGAAGTAAAAAAAGCAAGTAGGAAGTAAAAAATCTCCTCACCCCTCACTCCTAACCCCTCACCTTAAAAAGCCTTTGCGCGTGCTTAAAATTTTCTTCTTAAAAAAAACTAAGCGCGGAACAAAACTCTAACCCCTCACTCCTCACCGGAATCAAAAAAATCTTTTCTGTGTCTATACCATAAAAACATGGCAAGAAAGCCGCACAAAAATCCCGCACTCAATCCGTTGATGACATAAACTGAATTAATTTCGCCGCCGATTAAAGAAGCTCCATAGCCTGCAAGAGCATAGCCGAATCCGATAACGCTTAATAATGAAAGTGTCGTTATAAATAATCTCATAAAAAATTTTTTCTCTCCTAATCTTTAGAATTTTTGAAAATTCTTATAAAATAAATAAAAATTTATTCCGAAATTTATTTAATGAGATAAAAAATAAAACTTGAAAGGAGATTTTAGCATGATAAAAAAAATTTCGTTGATATTTATGACGGTTTTAATTCTTATATTTTCAATATCATTATCGGCAACGGCTGCTGAAAATAACGGCTATGTTCGTCCGCCTATAGATTTATCTTATTTAGCTGACAATCCTCCGCAGGAAGTAAATGTTGACGGAGGAGGCCGTCGGCTGCTTCAAGATATAACACCTCCTTCAAAATATGATTTAAGAAACGTAGACGGCAAGAGTTACGTTACGAGCGTAAAAAATCAAAATCCTTACGGGACTTGCTGGGCATTTGCGTCTATCGGAGCGATGGAATCAAATTATTTAATGCAGGGTTTAGGCTCAGATATAGATCTTTCAGAAATGCACTTAGCCTGGTTTACGTTCAAAAATTCCGACAAATCTAAGGCTTTCAAAAATATTACTGCAACGACATTAAGCGGCGTGCTTCAAGGCGGTCATTCTTTTTATCCTACAGCACTTTACAGCAGACTTGACGGCCCTGTACTTGATAGTGAAGTTCCATATAGCACAGCACCTTCAGCTTCAACGCCGGACTCTTATACACGGGTTTTAAGGCTCCGCGATGTTTATTATTTAAGTTTCTCAAATGACGACTATGAAATCAACGCCAGTTCCTCAAACCGTAATATTATCAAACGTAGAATTATGCAGGTAGGCGGTGTCGCGGGAAGTTATTACAATAATGATAGCGCATATACAACTGATAAAGACGGGGGATATTCTTTCTATTCAAAAGTAAACGATGAGACTCGGGGACACGCTATTTTAATAGTCGGCTGGGACGATAATTATTCTAAAGATAATTTTAAGACAAAACCTTCATCAGACGGAGCATGGCTGATAAAAAATTCATGGGGAACAAGCTGGGGAGATGAAGGCTATTTCTGGATGTCCTATGAGCAGGATTTAACTGACGGTACAGCCTTCATTGTCGAAAAAGCTGACGATGATATGAAAGCCTATTATTATGACGCTTTAGGCTGGTGCGGAAATTCGTCCGTTCCTTACGCGGCGAACGTTTTCAAATCCGAACGTAACGAAATTTTAACCGAAGTCGGTTTTTATACGCCGGATAATAATGTCGGTTACGAAATTAATATTTATACGGGAATGTCTTCGATGCCCTCGTCTAATCCTATTAACGGCTCTTCTGTTTCAACTACTACAGGCACGGAAGCATTTGCAGGTTATCACACTGTAACGCTTGATACGCCTGTTACTCTGACGGAGGGCGGTTATTTTTCCGTTGTTATAAAATTCACAGGAACATCTAAATTTCCGGTTGAAATGAAGACAAGCGGTTATTCAGATAATGCCGTGATTGAAAAAGGAAGTTTTTCTTCGTCAAACGGCTCATCTTGGTCAGCGAGATCGGACTGCAATTTTTGCATTAAAGCGTTCACAGTTACTGCTTCAAATACTCCCCCGAAAATCACGACGACTTATCTGCCGGACGGACTTATAGGAGTTGCTTACAGTCAAAAAATGTCAGCTTCAGGAGCAAGGTCAATAAGCTGGAGTTCGACAAGCGGCACTATACCTCCTGGACTTAACTTCTCGAGTCCTGGAACTTTATCGGGAACTCCGACAGTTGAGGGCGATTATACTTTCTCTATAACTGCGGCAAATTCTTACGGCTCTGACACTAAAGAATTTACGATAAGCATTATAGAACAGCCTGAAATTTTAACGAGTGAACTAACAGGTTATGTAGGCTGTACTTTCAGCGAAAATCTTGAACTTTCTGCCGGTAATGCAGCGTCATGGACAATCACAAGCGGGAAATTGCCCAAAGGTCTTACTCTCAATACATCGACCGGCGCAATAACAGGCAAACCTACAGCAAAAACTTCTACAAGCGTAACTTTCAAGGCTGCCGGAACTTCATGGGAAGTTGAAAAGGCCGTATATTTTACAATTAATTCAAAGCCGACTAAACCGACAATCTCAACATCAAAATTAAAAGACGGCGAAATAGGCGAAGAATATTCAGCGAATATAAAAACTTCCGGCACTGCACCTATAACTCTTTCAGCTAACGGCCTTCCCAATGGTCTAAGCATGAACGAAGACGGAGAAATTTCAGGAACTCCGGCAGTGGCAGGAAATTTCACTATAACTGTAACGGCCTCAAATATTTACACGGAACTTAATAACGTTACCATAACTAAAAAAGTAAAATTAAAAATCAAAGCTAAAGCTCCCGTCATTAATACGCCTTCAGAATTACCGATGGCTGTGTTAAATCAAAATTACGAGGGATATATTTTCACGCTTTCAGAAGGCACTGAGCCTGTAACTTGGTCAGCTTCCAGTCTGCCTAAGGGATTGAGTTTAAGCTCGTCCGGCGTTCTTTCAGGGAAACCTACAAAGGCCGGAAAATTCAACATGACTATAAAAGCCAAAAACGACAGGAGTCAGGCCTCAATAAAAGTTCCGCTTATTGTCTATCAAATCCCGGAGATAACTACAACAAAACTTTCAAACGGCGTTACAGATAAAAAATACACCGTAAGACTTGCCGCTAAAGGCACAACACCTATAACTTGGAATATCAGCGGACTTCCGGAAACTTTGACAGCAGCTCCTAACACGACCGGAACTCAGCTGACTATTTCAGGAACGCCGACCGAAGCAGATACTTATACTCTTTCAATAACGGCATCAAACGAGGCAGGAGACAGCGAAGAGAAAACTTTATCTCTAGTAGTCAAAGGTGTTGCGCCGAAATTAACAGCCTCGCTCGCAAAAGCTGAAGTCGATGAAGAATATACCGGCTCAAAAATTTCAGCTAAAGGAACGCTCCCGATAGAATTTTCATATGAGATAAAAGACACCGATAAAACTAAATTCGGGATTAATGATTTATCTGACATCGGACTCTCATTTACTTCAACAAGCTCCGAAGGCACAGCTGCAATCACAGGCACGCCTAATCAGTCTATAAAAAATCTTCCGATTTACATAACCGCAGATAATGTTGCAGGTACTGTAACGAAAAAATTAACTTTCACGGCAAAAGGCGATAAACCTTCGTTCACGTCTTCAACGCCCGCGAGTTTAACGAAATCTCTCGGAAGTTCGGCTGAAATTAATGTTACAGTCGAGGGATCGCCAAAAATAACTTTATCAATGAATAAAGTCAGCGGCTTTACTTTGACTCAAAACGATAATTACAGCGCAACAATTACAGGAACTGCGCCCGCAAAGGCCGGAAAAGTAAATCTTAAAATTACGGCGGCTAATGCTGACGGTAAAGTTACCAAGACTATAATTCTTTATGCCAAGAAAGATACGGACGTAAGCGAAGCCCCTAAAGTTCTTGGAGAGACTCAAGAAAATTCTGAAGAAGCTGAAAACACGAGCGACGAAATTTCTCAGGAAACTCAAGAGACAGAGCCTCAAGAAACTCCGAAAGACTCGGGCGTTGTGAATTTTGGCGGCCTTCGAAGCATTAAATCACTCGGAAGCAAAGAACTTCAAGACTTAGAGGGCTATACAGTCGCGGCTGTCCTGCCTGAAATTACTGTAACAGAAAGCGACATGTACGACTTTGAAGTTGACCTTGAGCCTGAAATCGAAGCCGGAAAAGAATTAGCGTGGTTTGCTTTCGTAAAGAACCGCGAGAAAAACTCTGATGACGAAATCGCAGAATTTTTCGACACTGACGGCCGCGAAATTACAAAGACTACAACTGAACATAAAATTATAATTTCAGTTTGGCTTAACGCAGGAGATACTTACGAGCCTGTAATAGCCGTTAAAAATGACACGAAATAAAAATTAAAATTTTTCAAAGTAAATTAAATTAATTTCGTCTCGGACTAAAAAATAAAAACCGGGACGAAATTTTTTTGAAGCTGTATCGATGAACTTTGATGATGACGAATTAAATTAAAGATTTTTGAGTGGAAAAATGAGTGGAAAAAAATCAGTCTCCTGCTCTGCAAGAAACTGATTAAATTATTATAGCATAATTAGTTTTTACCATAAATCAATCGAGCCGCTTTGTTTGCCCTTGACCCAATAGGCTTTATTTTCGTCAGGACGGACATAAATTTTATCTGCATCACCAGTCTTGACTAAAATTTCTTCGGCTGAGATTTCTCCTCCGAGCGGCGATTGAATTATGATTTTACTTAATGAGTTCTCTTGAGCTGTTTTTTTCCAAGCAGCTACGCGCTGCCATGTCAGTCCGTGTTTTTCTGCAGCAGCTCTAACACCGATTCTATTGGCTTCGGCCACAATTAATGCTATTTCCTGTTCATCAATGGACGGTACTTCCGAAATATTTTTCTTCATTTTTACACCTCCAAATTAGACATTTTAGCACGTATCGCATTTTTAATTTCTAAAATTATACCCCGAAAACTTTTTCGAGGGCTTCAAGTCCTTCACGGGCTTTCGTGATGCTGACTATGCAGATCGCGCTGTCTGAAGTTGAATTAATAATTTCGATATTTGCTCCGACTGAAGCAAGAGCCGCGAAAATTTTTGCGAGAGTTTCTGCTGACGATTGACTTTCAAAACTGACTGTTATAGCCGCGACTTCGGTTGCGAATGAAACTCCCTGACCTCCGACTTTTTCAGAAATTTCACGGCATACGGAAATCATTTCGTCGAGCCTGTCTTTATTAATAAGAAAAGAAAGGTCTGAACGTCCGCCGCGCATAGTATTTTGAATTACCATGCTGACATTTACGGAACGCTTCGATAATTCGTTGAAAATTTCCGCCGCAATTCCCGGAACGTTAGGCAGTCCCAAAAAGACAACGTGAACGCATTTATCATTGAAAGTTATTTTGCTCATAAAATTTTTTCTCTCCTTATAAATTTTTTTTAAGCAAAGTCAATTTTATAACTTGCTGTGCTAAAATTAAAATCAAAATTTTCTTTCAAATTCCAAAATTTTTTTCAAATTATACAGGAGGCCGGCGGGTGATTTTAATTTATTTTTCTTTATGGATAATATTTAACGGCAGAGTTACGTTTGAAATTTTAGCGGCTGGAATTTTAATTTCGCTGCTGCTTGACGCTTTCGTGAAAAAATTTTTGAAGATTAATTTTACATGGACAGATTTAATTAAATTTTTGAAAATTTTGCCGGAAGTTTTAATTTACGTGATAGTTCTTCTCATTGAAATATTCAAAGCTAATTTAGCGATAACTAAATTAGTTTTAGCTCCGAAAATTTCTGTTGAGCCGTGCCTTGTGAAATTCAAATCGAAATTAAAAACTCACGCGGCTCGCGTTGCTCTTGCAAATTCGATAACTTTAACGCCTGGAACGATAACGGTAGAACTTAAAGATAATGAATTTTTAGTTCACGCTTTGAACAGAGATATAGCAGAGGGTCTGCAGGGCTCTTTATTTGAAAGATTATTAAAGAGAATGGAGAGAAGAATAAATGCCTGATGTAAATTTTATTCAAAATTTTATTCTTACCGGAGCAGGGATATTTTTATCGGTAACGGTTTTTATATGTCTAATGAGGGCGGCTCTCGGACCCCGTTTTTCAGATAGAATAATTGCTGCGAGCATGACAGGAACGCAGATAATTTTATTAATTTCGGTTTTGGCTGTGGTAGTCGGCGAAGATTATTTAGCGGATATATGTTTGATTTACGCTATTATAAGTTTTCTCTCGATAGTTGTGCTTGGGCGTTCAGTAATTGAAAGAAAAGAAGAGGACGAAGAATAAATGATTAGAATAATAATTGCCGGACTTTTTATAGCGGCGGGACTGTTCACGCTTGGAATTTCGGTCGTAGGGATTTTCAGATTTTCGACGATGTTAAACCGCGTTCACGTTGCTTCAAAGTGCGACACTGCGGCGGCTTTGTTAGTTTTGACGGGATTAATAATAATTTCGGGGCTTACAGTTTTTTCATTGAAATTATTTTTAGTTATAGTTTTTTTGTGGCTCTGCAATCCTGTAGCAAGTCATTTAATAGCGCGGGCAGAAGTCATGACGAACCCGGATTTGAATTTAATTTGCGATTATGTAGATTTAACGCAGGGAGACGAAATTAAAAATGATAGTAATTGAGTGGCTTTTATTAATTTTTTTGATCGTGTGCGCTATAGCTGTTTCGATTTCAAAAAATTTGCTTAATTCCGTAATAATTTTTATGAGTTATAGCCTTGTTATGGCGGTTATATGGGTATTGCTGCGTTCGCCGGATTTAGCGATAACGGAGGCGGCAGTCGGAGCAGGAGTTACAAGCGTGTTATTTTTTCTTGCACTGCGAAAAATCGGGCAGATTGGCCACGAGAAAAGCAATGAGGAATTAGGAATAAAAAATAATTCTTAAATTATAAATTTAATTTTTAGGAGGTAGTTTTTTATGAAAAAGTTTTTAGCGTTTGTTGTTTGTGTTGTTGTTTTGTTTGTTGCGGGTACTGCTTCCGCTACAGAACGTTTCAAGGATTTGCAGGAAAAAGCCGAAAAAGGCGATATTAATGCAATGTTCTTGTTGGGCGGTAAATACTTCAAAGGCGAAGAAGTCAAGAAAGATTACAAAAAGGCCGCTGAATTGTGGCGCAAAGCAGCTGAAAAAGGCCACGACGATGCTCAGTATAATTTAGCAATCGCCTACGAAAACGGCTGGGGTGTCGAGAAAAATTACGATGAGGCCATAAAATGGTACACTAAGGCTGCTAAAAACGGACTTGCTGACGCTCAATACAATTTAGGAATTTCATACGCAACCGGCGAAGGTGTTGAAAAAAATCCTTCAGAAGCTCTAAAATGGTGGAGCAAAGCCGCTGAGCAGGGTCATGCGCAGTCGCAATATAATTTAGGAGTTTTGTATTACAAAGGCGAGGGCGTTGAAGAAAATGAACAATTAGGCATTGAATGGTTTCGTAAGGCCGCTAAACAAGGCCATGCAGGCGCACAGGACGCTCTTATTCAGATGGGCGAGAAATGGTAATAAAAAAATTATTAGCGTGTTTATTTTGCACGTTAATAGTATTTGCAATCAGCTGGGGGCTTTATGTAAAAGTTTTTTCTCAGAAAAAACAAGCCCCTTTTAATACTAATATTAAAAAAGATATAAGTCTTCAAGATGTTTTAGAAGCCGCAGAAAATGGAAATTCTGACGCTCAATATATCGCGGGACTTATTTATTACAAAGAAGAATTATATCAGCAGGCCGCTGAATGGTATCTTAAATCTGCAATACAAGGCAACGCCAAAGCCCAATTTAATTTAGCTAACAAATACTACGAGGGCAAGGGCGTAGAACAAAATTACAAAGAGGCTTTCAAATGGTATAAAAAAGCCGCTGAACAAGGTCATTCACAGTCTCAATTTAATTTAGGCTGTATGTACGGAAGAGGCGAGGGAGTTAAAAAAGATTATGCTGAAGCTAATAAATGGATTTATAAAGCCGCTTTGCAGGGCAATATAGAAGCTCAAAACTGGCTTCAAGAACTCGGCGAAAAATGAAAACTTGAAAGGAGTTTTTTAATGAAAACAATATATGCTAATACAGTTTCACAATTATTCAAAGAGAAAGGTGTACGCGAAGAATGCGAATGCTGCGGAAAAACTGATTGGGTACTCCTGAATAATTTTGCGGCTTTGGCTCAACAAAATAGCGACACACCAGGAATATCGACGTTTCCGATTATTGCAGTTGAGTGTAAAAATTGCGGTAATATGAGATTTTTCGGACGAGGCAGGCTGGGAGTAGAGGATAAAACAGAATGATTTTTAGTACACTTGGAAATTCTGATTATTTAATTCATCACCTACAACAATCAAAAAATATTGAAGAGGCTTTGTAAAATTTTTCACGAAGGGAGTTTATAACTTTGAACAAAGAATTAAAACTAATTTGGAAAAAATTTTTTAATTGGGTTTTAGGCAACGGGCCGAGACCTGAAAATGAAGTTATCCCAGTAGAACCGCCGCCGGACTTGCCTTTCAGTCAAAGACCTAACGATAAATATTCGCGTTTTCATGAAGCTACACTAAAAGAACGTTATAATCAATGGCTTGAAATTCACGGACTGCATATATTTTCGATTTTATATTCCGCTTTGAGCATTTTAACTTGTGTCGTTATAGTTTGTCTTTTGCTTGCAACTGTCGCTGAACTTCCGCCGTTCGGCCATGAAAGAAATCCGGCTAACAACGAGGTTATACGCCGTTATGTCGAACATGGAGGGCACGAAACAGGAGCGCAGAATATCGTTGCAGGTTTAATTTTGGATTATAGAGCCTTTGATACTTTCGGAGAGAGTTCAGTTTTGTTCACAGCTGCATGCAGTGTTTTAATGATGCTCGGAAAATCGCGACGTAATAGAATTAAAACTCATCAGCCGAAATTAAAAATTCCTGCTCATAATCTCAATGACGAACCTATTTTGCGCGGTATAGCTTCATTTTCTATACCAGCTATTTTAATGCTTGGCTGTGTTGTTGTAATTAACGGACATTTAACTCCTGGCGGAGGTTTTTCCGGCGGTGCTATCTTGAGTACTGCTCTTATTTTAGCGGCTAATGCTTACGGATCGCAGAGAGTTCACCAATTTTTTAATGAAAGAACTTTTGTAATTTTAAGTTCGACTGCCTTGATGATTTACGCTTTGTCTAAAGGTTATTCTTTCTTCACCGGGGCGAATTTATTTCATTCAATAATACCAAAAGGCACAGTCGGAAATATTTTGAGTGCAGGTTTAATTCTGCCGCTGAATATTTGCGTAGGCTTGATTGTAGCCGGAACTCTTTACACTTTTTACTCGCTTTTTAATAAAGGAGATTTGTAAATGCTCAGCAAATTATTTTTGAATCATTATGAGGCCGTTGCTGTAATTTTATTTGGTATCGGCATGACCAATTTGTTATTACAGCGTAATTTAATAAAAAAAATCATCGGTCTTAATATCATGGATACAGCTGTTTACCTATTTTTAGCCGCAAAAGGTTATGTTGCAGGGCGGGAGGCTCCAATCTTAATAGAAGACGGCGCGGGAGGCTGGCTCACGTCTTCAGCATTGTATGTTAATCCTGTTCCGGCCGGTTTAGTATTAACTGGAATTGTAGTCAGTGTCAGCGTTACTGCGTTCTCTTTGTCTTTAGCTTTGAAACTTTACGAGAACTACGGAACTCTGAATATTGATGAGGCTTTACTAAAAATGACAGAAGAACAGGTCGAACTCGAAACACGAATAGAACAAGCTGAGGAGGACGTTTTAGGTGATTAATTTACTTGCATTTAATATTCCTTTCATCAGCATTTTTGTGTTAATGATTACAGCTTTTATAACGCCTTTACTGCCGCTTAAAAAAAGACTCCCGGAAAAATTTTCGTGCTGTGTTATAGGTTTTACAGCTATTTTATCTCTTTATCTTTTATACTCTCTTACTAATTCGGGACAAAGTTTAACTTTTAATTTTCCAATGGGACATTTTCCCGCTCCTTGGGGCAATGAATTAAGAGCCGGACCGCTTGAAGCTGTTTTATCTTTTTTCTTTTGCGCGGCTATGTTTTTATCATTAACCGGCAATTTTTCGTCAACTGCTGAAGATATTTCGCCCGCAAGACGGCAGATTTTCTGTGTTTTAGTGAATTTATTAACTGCTTCGCTTTTGGCATTGACTTATACCAATGATTTATTTACAGCTTACGTTTTTATCGAAATTAATACAATAGCTGCTTGTGCTATTGTTGTAGTAAAAGAAGGAGCGTCAACAGTCCGAGCGGCTTTAAGATATTTAATAATGAGCCTCGTAGGGTCGGGATTAGTGATGATTGCTATATGTCTGCTCTACGATTTAACAGGACATTTATTAATGCAAAATATGCACGGTGCTATAAAAGTCTTGATGATAACTAAAGAATATACAATGCCTTTGACAGTTTCATTGGCATTAATTACCGTCGGACTTGGTATAAAAAGCGCGCTTTATCCTTTTGCTTCATGGCTTCCTGACGCTCATGGGACTTCAACAAATGCTTCGAGTGCAATTTTATCCGGATTAGTATTAAAAGGACACATCTTTGCGTTAATCAAGATTTATTATCGAGTTTTCGGTCTTGATGTCATTCATTTTTTGCGAATGGATACAGTAATTTTTATTTTGGGTATCATTGCAATGATAATGGGCTCAATACACGCCTTAAAACAAAGCAACATAAAACGAATGATAGCATGGTCTTCTGTTGCTCAAGTCGGCTATATATTTTTAGGTATAGGCTTAAATACAGCTGCAGGAATTGCCGCCGCGTGTCTGCATATTATAGTTCATGCCTGCGTTAAACCTATGTTGTTTACTGCCGCCGGAGGGTTAAGCACAGCCGCAGGACACAAAAAAAATCTTCATGCTTTAATGGGTACATTTTATATAAATAGGTGGGCAGGTCTTGGATTAATAGCCGGAGCGTGTTCGATGATGGGAATACCGGCCTTTGCGGGATTTGCTTCAAAATTGAGTTTAACTCTCGCTTCATTCGATAATCCTTTTATAGTTTGGGCACTCGCGGCACTTGCAGCAAGTTCAGTGTTAAATGCTTTGTATTATGTTCCGGCTGTTATAGTAATTTTGACGAAAAATAAAGATGCTGTCTTAGAAACTCATGAACAGCCGACACTTTTATACAAAATTTCTATGTTTGTATTTTTAGCATTGAATTTTTATTTGGGTTTATTCTGTATGCCGCTGTTAAGACTTATAACGAGAGGTGTGAACGTTTTATGACAAGCAACACTATAATGACTTTGATGCCGATTTTATTTCCGATTGTAACGGGATTTGCGTTATTTTCGCGTCCAATTTTTGAAGACCGTCATATTTATGTCGGCGTTATGACGTTCGCAACTTCGATAATTACTTATTTCGCGGCTTTCATGACCAGTGAAGAATTAATAACGCTGTGGCGGATTAGTGAAAATCTTTCAATAGCATTCCGACTTGATTACCCTGCACGGGCTTTTTCGTGCCTTGTTGCGTTTATATGGCCGCTTGTTACGCTGTATGCTTTTGAATATCTAAGACGGAGACCGCCTGTAGACAGATTTTATGCTTTCTTTCTCTCTACTTTTGGTATATTAATTGGGGTTGCATGTGCTGGAAATTTGCTGACGCTTTATTTATTTTATGAGTTAATGACTTTTATGACTTTACCGCTTGTAATGCACTCTCAGCAGCGTGAGGCTATACGCGCTACTGTTTCATATTTACTATACTCATTAACTGGTGCTGCGTTGGCACTCGGAGGCTTTTTCTTTTTCCAAGTTTACGGTGTATCAATGGATTTCACGCCGGGCGGAGTTTTGGATATGGCTCGAATTACCAACGAAAAATCTGAAGGTATGATTTTAATTGTAACTTTCTTAACTCTTTTAGGCTTCGGGGCTAAGGCCGGACTTGTTCCGTTACACGCCTGGCTCCCGACTGCCCACCCTGTTGCGCCGACACCTGCGAGCGCGGTTTTATCGGGATTAATTACTAAAGCCGGAATTATAGCTATGTTTCGAGTTATTTATTATGTAGCCGGAGCTGATTTTCTTCGCGGAACTTGGGTACAGACCGCAATTTTATCAATGGCACTATTAACAATTTTCACGGGGTCAATGATGGCTTACATCGAAAAACACTTGAAACGGCGTATTGCATGGTCATCAGTCAGTCAAGTTTCTTATGTTGTATTTGCAATGATGTTATTAAATCCTGACGGCATTAACGGTGCTGTTATGCAAATTGCTGCTCATGCTATGGCTAAAAGCTGTCTATTCCTTAGTGCAGGCGTTGTAATTTACTTTACTCTTGAGGGGGCTAATTACCATTATGCTGATCAGCTTCGCGGAGTTGGTAAAGAATTACCGATTACAATGACGTGTTTTGCTCTTGCGTCCTTGTCTTTAATAGGTTTGCCTATAACAGGCGGCTTCACTGCTAAATGGTATATGGCTTCGGGCGCGTTAAATTTAGGGAATTTAGGCATAATCGGAATAATTGTTTTAATGATAAGCGCGCTTTTAACAGCAGGATATTTGCTGCCGATCGTTACGGACGCTTTTTTCCCTGGCGATGATTTTAATTACTCGCGTGTATTTAAGATAAAATTATCTTGGAACATGAAAATTCCGCTTTTATTATTGAGCGCCGGTGCGGTTTTGACGGGACTTTTTGCAGGATTTTTAATTAATTTTATTAATGCAAAAATAGTTTCCTCATTGCTGTAAAAATTGCTCCCGAATATTAAAGTTTGGAGGGGAGAGATTTTTTATGCTAAAATCTTAAATCAAAATAACAATTTTTAAGGAAGGAACGTGAAAAATTTATGTCTGATTTAGAAAGATTTACGCGCGCTCAGGGAAGAGACTATAAAATTGCTCTGAGAGAAATTAAAGCCGGTCAAAAACAAAGCCATTGGATCTGGTATATTTTTCCGCAGCTTAAAGACTTAGGTTACAGCTATAACGCGAAATTTTACGGCATTGAAAATCTTGACGAAGCTAAAAATTATCTCGCTCACCCCGTACTCGGCAAGAGATTAATAGAGATCACAGAAGCATTATTAAATCTTCCTGAAAATGATCCCATAAAAGTCATGAACGGCAACATTGACGCAATGAAATTAAAATCTTCAATGACTTTATTCGCTTATATTTCGGAAAAAAATTCAGTCTTTCATAAAGTTCTTGAAAAATTTTTCGGCGGCGGACGAGACGAAAAAACAATAAATTTAATAAAAATTTAGCCTGATATAATTAAAAGAAAATTTTAATGAAAGGCAAGGTGTTTATGAATGTATAAAAAATTTTACGCAGCTTGGTTTTTTCTCTTGATTTTTTCGTCTATTGCGTTTGCTGAAGTCTCAAAAGATAATGAAATTTATTTGCGCCGCGATGTTTTTGAAGCGAAAATGGACGCTTTTATGACCGAAATAAAACTCGGCAATGAACAGCTGCGCCGTGAAATGCAGGAAATGGAAGCAAGATTAAATAATAAAATTCAAGCTGTTAGGGTAGAACTTCATGAAGAAATTCAAGCTGTTAAAACAGAACTTCACGAAGAGATACAGAGCGTAAAAGCTGAACTTCACGAGGAAATTCAGAGCGTTAAATCTGGACTTCATGAGGAGATTCAAGGTGTTAAAGCAGAATTAAAGAATGATATTCATGCTCTCGAAATGCAGACAGCTAAATTAGAAGTCAAAGTCAATAACGTTGAAACAATGATTTATTGGATACTTACGATTTTGGGAATTTTAGCAACCTTGCTTGCCGTAGTTCCGAGTCTTGCGCCGTGGTTAAAAAAGATTTTCAGCAAATTAAAATTTATGACTTCAACACCTCAGCCTGCAGTAGATTTAGAAAAATTAAGAGATTTAATAAGATTTGAAATTCAACAAGCATTGGCGGTTTCAAAATGAAAAAAGAAAAATTTTCACGCAAAGGTTTCACGCTCATCGAATTATTATTAGTCATTGTTGTAGTTGTAATTTTGGCAGGCACTATCATGATCTCCGGCGATGAGAGTATTATCTCGGCTGAAGCTAATAACATCATTAACAACATGAGAATATTAAAATCTGCGGCTCTCGAATGGATTGCAGATTACGGCGATTATATTGACCGTACAGGAAAATTTAACTATATGGTTACGTATCCTTATTCAACTCTTAATGATGAATATTTTTTGAAGGGGAAAGCCGAGCAGTGTATTCAAAATGTTATGCGCAAAAAAAGCGATAAAGAGCATGGCCGCGATACCGTTATGAAATATATCAAAACTGCGTATCCTCCAGAAGATGTAAGAATTATACCATCTGTAAATGAAGATACAGATCGAGGTTCAGGGGCAATACAAGGCGGCTACGCTTTGGTTGATGCTTCGAGAAATTTGGGTGGAGGTTATAATAAATGGTACGTAGTTTATCGCTTTGAAACAGAAAACGCCCTCGTAAAAAAACTTAAACAAAAAATCGCCGAACGAGCCGAAGAATTTGAACTCTACAAAAATCAAACGGATTTTTATAAAAAAGATTCAGAATATGTTTATATGCCGATAATTGATTTAGCGAAACAAAAATAAAAATAAGGAGCAACCTGACCAAACAGCAGGCTAACTCCTCATTCCTAACTCCTAACTACTTTGAAAGACAATCTGTCAATTCGCCGCAAATCGCTTGAACTTCCTCGATGTCTTCTTTCTTCAAATATTCAGGGTGTGCATGAACAACAGGATTTCTTACCCACTGCAATTTATCAAAACGTTCTTTCCAATAAGTCAAAAACGGTTTGTTATCAAAATAAGGCGCAAAATGTCCCCAATATTGTCCCATGATTTTCCCTAAAACATTAATCGGCAGAATATCCAAAAGCCCCGCTTCAGGATTGTATTTCCGGCGCGTCTTCTCAAGAGAATTTTTATATTCTTCAGTGTCTAAAATCGGTGTCGCGCGTTTCAATGCCGCGTCAAGATTTTCAAGCGGAGTCCTCAAAATATGCGTTAATTCTTTTTTCATTAAGCGTATTAATGCCGACTGAACGCTCAAAATTCTAAAAATCTCCGGCGAAAGTTTTACTTCAGGGTCAAGCTCAAAAATATCTTTGCGTTTTGCATACTCATCAACGGAAGCCTGAAAAGCTGCCTGAAGTTCCGTCATTCCGTCGCCGTCTTTGTAGCTTATTCCTAACTTTTCAATCATAAAGGCCGAGTATTCGGGATTATAAATTAATGAGCGCAAAGTCGGGTAAAGCATTGAAGGCTCTGTAACGTAAGCAAGTGCCAAAAGTCCGTCAAAAAATTTCGCAAAATCGTTACATTCAAGAAGACTGCTGCCCGTCAGCGAAATATCCTGAGGCGAATATTTTCCCGATTTAGAATGATAGTGCAGGCCGTTCACAAAATAAGAATAAATATAAATCTTAAACCAAGTATTTTCGTTATCAATACGCCGCGCCGTCTGAATTTCGTCCGCAATTCTAATCAAACAATAACGCCGCGCCGTGTCGTAATGTTCATCATTTTTCTTGGCCAAGTCGAATTGGTCATAAATCATATACTCAAGACCTTTATAAGCCATAATTCTAATATTGTCTTCGTCGGCAGCTGAATATAATTTAATGTCCGTCTCGTCCGCAAGCGAGAAAAAATTATAAACGTAACGCGCTATCAAAAAATATCTCTCGGCTCTCTCAGCGTTCGATAAACTTGCGTCATCGCTGTTGAAACGGCTGATTAACTGCAAATAATTTGCTTTGACTTCACGGTAATGTCCGCGCCTGTAAAAGCTGTCGCCTAAAAATTCAGTGTTGCATTTTCCCGCGATAGTTGCGCTCAAAATTTTATCCTGCAAAAATTTCGGAAGTTCGTTGAAAGTTTCAACGCCATTTTTATTATTATGAGGCTGAAATTTTTTCTCGGGAGCTGAAAAATTCTGCTGCTTATTTTCGCCCGGAACATACGGTGCTAAAGGGAAATAATCGCGCTCTAAAAGTTCTTCAACTTCGGGATCAAATTCTTCTTCGTCAAATTTTAATTCAAAATCTTTTTCAGCAACGGCCAAATTCATTTTCTCGCGGGCTTTTTCGATTAATCCGCCCTCCTGCCACGCTTTAATTTTATCATCGGGGAAAGGTTCAGCGGCCTCGACTTTATGAATTTGAACTTTCTCGTTATCAAGAGACGAACGCGTAAATCTTACAGGCAAGCCCTCAGCTGACGGCGAATATTCAAGAAATACCATCAATAAAGGGTCAGAGATATTTAACTCGTTAAACGTAAAAACTTCTCCGCTTTTAGCACGGATTTTCCCGAAAGGAATTGCGTCATGACGGCGGTAAAAATCTATTTTCCCCTCTTCAGCAAGTGCCGACTGCATATTAATTTTTAATACGGTATCAATATCGCTTTTCTCGCGGACTTCAGAAGCCGCAGGGCCGTAATTATTGCTGCCTAATTTGAAAGTTACGCGCAAGTCCGGGTGCATTTTTTTCCCGAGTAATAATTTTTGACGGAGCTGTCTGTCTTGAATTTGATTAA
This sequence comes from uncultured Fretibacterium sp., assembly GCA_947168585.1. GTDB lineage: Bacteria > Synergistota > Synergistia > Synergistales > Aminobacteriaceae > JAFUXM01. Next base: position 48,193 of record CAMVMK010000004.1, on the reverse strand, counting down.
AATGAACGAAAATAGAATTTTCATTGCTCAAAGTTACGCCGTATTTTTTTAAGACCGGACATTTTATAAATCCGTATAATTTATCGCGGTTAGGATTAAAGAAATCAAAATCTCCCTCAAATCTCTGCGTTGTCCAATCGACTTTCTGAACAGTTTCTTCTTGAGTTAATAAACTGTCTTTGCTTAAAATTTTCAGAGCGTCTGCAATAATTTTATCGTCAGTAGGACGTGTTGAAAGCCAATCACGGAGAGCTTTTTTATTTTCATTGTTAAATAAAATTTCACTGTCCGCCCAGTCGTTAAAACCTAAAATTTTGCAGGCAAGAGCAGCGGCGTTATTAAATTCGGCTTCTTTGTTGTCTTTTATAACGTTGTCTAAAATCCAAATTAAAATCGAAGCTAACTGCGGAGGCTCTAACTTCAAAAATGCTGCGAATTTTGCCGGTGTTAAATCCTCACTGACAGCAATACAGGCTGCTGATAAAATTTTCGATGCTGCTGAAGACGCTGCCATAAAAGCCCCGTGAAAATCGTGAATTCTCATGTAAAGTTTCACGCTCTTTTCACTTTCGCCCGTAAGATAAAGAGTAAAAGCATAAATTTCGCTTGCGGCCATGCTCGTTTTATTATTTTTCCATAGATGATAAGCATTTTCGACAAGTTCTCTCATTCGCATTGAGTAGGGTCTATCTTCGTGAGTTTTGACTGCGTATTGATATTTAGTTAGGATACTTTCAATTACACTTTGAATTTTATTCTGACCCTTAGGCCGGAATTTTCTGACATAATCGGCGTTAAGTGTGAAAGTCTCTAAAGTTTCTTTCAGCTTATCAAAAATTTTTTCGAGATCAGCTTGAAATTTTATAACGGCGGATTTTTTCTCTTCTATTATCGGCTCTGGAGCGGGCGCGGGCTGTTCGATAACAATTTCTGCTGCCCCTGCGGCGGGCTGGAAACCTAATATAAGAGGATAACCTAACATACTGCCGTTACTTAAGACTATGTGCTGCTCCTCGCATTTTACTAAAACGCCGGTTATAGTTCTTCGTCCGTCCGGCATTAACCATAATTCAATATTTTTACCTATATAAGGTTCAAGACTTTTACTATCCAAAATTTAACACTCCTCTAATTTTATTTTAAGTAGGAATTAGGAAGTAGGAAGTAGGAACTGAAAAGACAAAAAATCTTTTTCATTCCTAACTCTTAACTGTTTTTCAAAAAATTTATTGCTGATTCAAAAAATTTCATATCGTAATTTCCCGGAACATTTTTATATAAATCCCGTCCGACCCTTTCAACATGTCCCATTCGGCCTAAAATTCTTCCGTCAGGCGAAGTCAAGCACTCGACAGCACCGAATGAACCTGAAGGATTATACTGCGTCTCCATTGAAGGCTCGCCCGAGTGATTTACATATTGTCCGGCTATTTGGCCGCTGCTCATTAAACTTTCAAAAATTTCCGGCGAACATGAAAATCTCCCCTCACCGTGTGAAATAGGAATTGAATAAATTTCGCCGATTTTTGTTTTTCTAAGCCACGCTGAAGAATTATTAATGACGCGCGATAAAATGATTTTTGATTGATGACGGCCGATTTTATTAAAAGTTAAAGTAGTTTTGAGTTCGTCAGGTTCGCAGATTTTTCCGTAAGGCAACAGACCCGTCTTAACGAGAGCTTGAAAACCGTTGCAAATTCCTGCGACAAGTCCGCCGCGTTTGTCGATTAAATCTTCGAGGGCAGCGCGCACTACGGGACTTCGTAAGAAAATCGCTATAAATTTTCCTGAGCCGTCAGGTTCATCGCCGTTTGAAAATCCTCCGGGCAAAACAAGAGCCTGCGAAGATTTTAACTCATTTGCAAATTCTTCCGCTGAAATTTTCATTAAATCCGGCGTTAAAGTCCTCACGACAAAAATTTTTGCATTTCCTCCGGCCTTTGAAATTGCCTTAGCTGTTTCATATTCGCAATTCGTACCAGTGAAAACAGGAATTAAAAACTTAGGGGTTAGAGATGAGGGGTGAGGGTTTGAAAAACTTTTATTTCCGCTGAATTTAATTTCAGGGATTTTTGCAGAAGTTTTAACTTCAGTCGGGAAAATTTTTTCAAACGGTGAATTATAAATTTTTTCAGCATCGGCCAAGTTAATTTTCTCGCTGTCTAAAATTATTTCAGGAGTTTCAAGAACACGGCCTAAAACTTTAAGATTTAATTCTTCATCAGCTTCGATTATGAATTTTCCGCGTTTATCATCAAAATTTTTATCTGCAAATTCAAAGCCTAAATTATTTCCTAAACACATTTTGAAAACTGCGGCCTTGACTCCGCCGAATGTAGGAACATAACACGATAAAATTTTTCCCTGCGAATTTAATTCCTCGATTAAAGCAAAATTTTTCAGCATTGAAGATTTTTCAGGAAGTCCGCGCCCGTCATATTCGGGTTCAAGAATATAAACTTTTGAATTTGCACGCTTAAATTCGGGCGAGAGAATTTTTTTCACGTCTGTTACAGCAGCAGCAAAAGATATTAAAGTAGGCGGAACATCTAAATTTTTACCGTCAATATCAGTGAAAGAACCGCTCATTGAGTCTTTACCGCCTATAGCAGCAACTTCAAAATCTAACTGAGCTTTCAAAGCCCCTAACAATGCTCCGAAAGGAAGCCCCCAACGCTCAGGATTATCGCCGGGCTTCCCGAAATATTCCTGAAAAGTCAGCCAGCATTTTTTTAAGTCTGCTCCCGCTGCGATAATTTTGCAGAGAGATTCAAGAACAGCTAAATAAGCACCGTTAAAAGTCGATTTTTCTGATATAAAAGGGTCAAAGCCCCATGACATTACAGAGCATGTGTCAGTCTCGTGATTTCCTACAGGAATTTTAGCGGCCATAGCTTGAGCCGGAGTTTTTTGGAATTTCCCTCCGAAAGGCATTAAAACACTGTGAGCTCCGACTGTCGAGTCAAATCTTTCAGCAAGTCCGCGATGAGAACAGATATTTAAGTCAGTTAAAAGTGAGGAGTGAGGGGTGAGGGGTGAGGAGTGAAAATTATTGACTTTAACATTGATTTTTCTCGCTGCTCCGTTGCTGTTTATAAATTCGCGTGAAAGATTAACTATTTCTTTGCCGCGCCAAGTCATTTTCATACGGCCTGAATTATTTACGCGCGCTATTACCGTTGCTTGAACGTCCTCGCTTAATGCTAAATTTTTAACTTTTTCAGCATCTTTTTCAGCAACAACTACGGCCATTCTTTCTTGAGATTCGCTAACGGCTATTTCAGTACCGTCAAGGCCGGAATATTTCAAAGGCACAGCGTCAAGATTAATTTCAAGCCCGTCAGCAAGTTCACCGACAGCAACACTGACACCGCCTGCCCCGAAATCGTTACAGCGTTTAATTAGTTTCGTAAATTCAGGATTTCTAAATAATCTCTGCAGCTTTCTTTCTTCAGGAGCGTTGCCTTTTTGAACTTCTGCTCCGCGAGTTTCTATAAAGCTCGAATTATGCGACACTGAAGAGCCTGTTGCACCGCCTATTCCGTCCCTGCCTGTCCTGCCGCCTAATAACAAAACTAAATCGCCGCTGCTTGGCCTTTCTCTTATAACATTTTTTTCAGGAGCAGCTGCAATAACCGCGCCGACTTCGAGCCTTTTAGCTTTGTAGCCCTCGTGATAAATTTCGTCAACTAATCCCGTAGGAAGTCCGATTTGATTTCCGTATGAACTGTAACCTGCAGCAGCCTTTGTGATAATTGCACGTTGAGATAATTTACCCGGCATTGTAGGCTCAAAAGGACTTGCAGCACCAGTAATTCTCATAGCCTGATAAACATAAGCGCGCCCCGATAAAGGATCTCTGATAGCTCCGCCGATACAGGTTGCCGCGCCTCCAAAAGGCTCTATTTCAGTCGGGTGGTTATGAGTTTCATTTTTGAAGAGTAAAAGCCAATCTTCATTTTTACCGTCAACATCAACATTAATTTTTACAGTACAGGCGTTATTTTCTTCACTTTCAACTAAATCAGGGAGTTTGCCTTTTGATTTAAGATATTTCGCGCCGATTGTAGCAATGTCCATTAAAGTTACGGGTTTATTATCACGGTGCAATTCTTTGCGGATTGATAAATAATTTTCGTAAACTTCGAGGACTTTCAAATCTTGGATTTCTGCGGCTTCAATTTGAGTTAAAAAAGTTGTGTGTCTGCAATGGTCTGACCAGTAAGTATCTAAAACTTTAATTTCAGTTTCGGTCGGGTCGCGGCCCTCAGCTTCAAAATATTTTCGGCAGCATTCTAAATCCTCGCGGCTCATCGCTAAATTTTTTAATTCGGTTAATTTATTCAGCGGAATTTTTTTAACATCGCTTGGGGCGGGATAATCAATTTCGAGGGATTTATATTCGCTTAGTTGTGCTTCTCTTGCTTCGACGGGGTTAATTAAGAATTTTTTGACAGCACTGAAATTTTTAAGATCACCATAAAAAATATAAATTTTTGCAGTTTTAATTACAGGTCTAAATCCTAAAAGCAGCATTGCACACCTTTCAGCCGCGTCTGCTCTCTGGTCGTATTGGCCGGGCAAAAACTCTACAGCTAAAATTTCTCCTGTTTCAAAATCATTAGGAAGAGTATCTAAAATATTATCAGTGAAAGGTTCTGCGAATATTTCATGTTTGCACGTCTCGAACATTTTATTATTAAGTCCTTCAACGTCATAGCGGTTTAATATTCTTACGCCCGAAATATTTTCATTGCCGGGAATATTTTTAATTTCGTCAAGCAGTGAAAGAACCTCGAAATTTTCGCGGTCTTTACGTTCGGTATAAATTCTAAATATTTGCATAAAAAAATTTTGCTCCTTAATAAAAAATTGCCATAAGATAATACCATTAAAAACAATTAGGAAATAGAAGTTAGGAAGCAGAAAGTGAAAAAATTTTTTCACACGATAACGGCTCAAAATTTCATTCAAAAATTTTCTTAGAGCGTGCGCGTAAACTTCGACAACAACAAATTAAAACCGCGAGTTTTGTAGTCATAAAAGTAGTAATAAAATTTATTTTTTCTCATTGAAATTTTGTGTGGAATTTTTTCATGTTTATTATATCATTTTTTCGGGGTGAAAGACCTCATCGAAACGTTCAGAGGTTAAAAAACCTAATTTTACGCAGGCTTCTTTCAGCGATAAATTTTCTTTGAAAGCTAATTTTACAGTTTTTGCGGCATTTTCATAACCTATATAAGGATTTAACGCCGTTGCAAGCATTAAAGAGTTATAAAGATTATTTTTCATTTTTTCGGCGTTAGCTATAATTCCGCACGCGCAATTTTTGTTGAAAGAATTTATAGAATCCGACAACAATCTCACAGACTGCAAAAAATTATAAGCTATAACCGGCATGAAAACATTTAACTCAAAATTTCCCTGACTTGCTGCAAAACTTACAGCGGCATCGTTGCCCATAATCTGCACAGCTACCATTGTAACCTGCTCGCATTGAGTAGGATTTACTTTGCCCGGCATTATCGAACTTCCGGGCTCGTTCTCAGGTATAAAAATTTCTCCAAGTCCGCATCTCGGCCCTGATGAAAGCCACCGGACATCGTTAGCTATTTTCATCATGTCGGCGGCGAGTGCTTTAACTGCTCCGTGTGAAAAAATTATCTCGTCTTTTGAAGTTAAAGCATGAAATTTATTTTTAGCACTAACAAAATTTTCGCCCGTCAATTTTGAAATTTCTTCAGCTGCTTTTTCCGCAAAATTTTCAGGAGCGTTTAATCCCGTTCCTACAGCCGTCCCGCCGAGAGCAAGCTCATGCAAAGGCGTTAAAGATAAATTTATTAATTCAACATCGCGTTCAAGAGAACTCCGCCAGCCGCTAATCTCTTGAGAAAAACTTATAGGCACAGCGTCTTGCAAATGAGTACGGCCGCTCTTGACGATATTTTTATTTTTTTCTTCTAAAATTTTGAAAGTTTCGATTAAATTTAAGGCCGCAGGAATTAATTTCTTCTTCAATGCTAAGACCGCCGAAATGTGCATTGCCGTCGGAAATGTATCGTTAGAAGACTGCGACATATTAATATCATCGTTAGGGTGAAGAATTTTTTTAGCTGCAATTTCGTTGCCGCGATTAGCTACGACCTCATTAGCGTTCATATTAGATTGAGTTCCTGAGCCAGTTTGCCAAACTACAAGCGGAAAATGCTCATTTAATTTTCCTGAAATAATTTCGTCGCAGGCCTGCTCAATTAAAGAAAGTTTTTCGCCGGTCATTTTTTCGGGCTTAAGAAAATTATTTGCACGGGCGGCAGCTTTCTTCAAAATTCCAAAAGCGTTAATAATTTCAGCGGGCATAGTTTCAATTCCGCGACCGATATTAAAATTTTCGTAACTTCTTTGGGTCTGAGCCCCCCAATATTTTTCTGCAGGGACTTTAACCTCGCCCATAGTGTCGTGTTCTGTTCTAAAGTTCATTTTTTAAAAATCTCTTTCGTTTATAATTTTAGAAAACAGCGAATATTTTATAATAAATTTTATTAAATTCGAGGAGGAATAAATTTTGAAATTAATTCAGGAAAGCTGTGAAAATTTTGCAGGGCTTCTTGCCTCGAAAGTTCCTGTACCGGGCGGAGGCGGAGCGGCTGCTGTTGCCGGGGCTTTAAGTGCAGCTTTATGTTCAATGGCCGGAAATTTTACGCTCGGCAAAAAAAAATATGCTGACGTTGAAGACGATATAAAAATTATTTTAGAAAAAGCTGAAAAATTAAGATTAAATCTGCTCGAACTCGTTGACGAAGACGCAAGAGCTTTTGAGCCTCTCTCGCAAGCTTATTCTATCGCTAAAGAAAATCCCGAACGCGATGAAATTTTAGAAAAGGCTTTGTTAAACGCATGTCAAGCTCCTTTGAAAATGATTGAAAACTGCGCCGAAATTATAATTTTACTCGAAGAAATGTTAGAGAAAGGCAGCAAATTATTAATTTCCGATGTCGGGTGCGGTGCTTTGCTGTGCAGGGCGGCTATGGAAAGCGCGGCGTTAAATGTCTTCGTGAACACTTTATTATTAAAAGATAGAGACGAAGCCTTAAAAATCGAAACTCAAACGGATAAAATTTTGAATGAATATTCTTCGAGGGCTTCTGAAGTTGCTTATAAAGTTACTAAAATCGTTAGGGGGAAATAATTATGGCTGAAATTTTGAAAGGTGCTCCTGTTGCGGCGGCATTAACTGAAAAATTAATCTCGCGTGCTGAAAAATTAAAATCAAAAAATATTATCCCGACGCTTGCTATTTTAAGAGTAGGCGAAAATCCCGGCGATATTTCTTACGAGACCGGAGCAATGAAACGGTGTGAAAAAATCGGAATTAACGTCAAAAAATTTATTTTGCCTGAAAATTCTACGGGGGAAAAAATTTTAGATGTAATCCGCGAAATTAATAACGATAATTCTATTCACGGCTGTTTAATGCTGCGTCCGCTGCAGGACAAAAAAACAGAAGAAAAAGCCTGTGAAATTTTATCGCCGTCCAAAGATGTCGACTGTATGACTTCGGGCTCTCTTGCAAAAGTTTTTATAGGACACGGAGAGGGTTACGCTCCTTGCACTGCTGAAGCCTGCGTTGAATTAATAAATTTTTACGGCATTGAAATTTCAGGAAAAAATATCGCCGTTATCGGGCGCAGTCTTGTTATAGGCAAGCCTTTATCAATGATGCTTCAATCTCTTAACGCTACCGTTACTATGTGCCACTCTAAAACGCAGGAACTCGAAAAAATCTGCAGAAATTCTGATATTATCGCCGCGGCTATCGGTAAAGCTAAATTTGTCGATAAAAATTTTATTTCTCAAGGTCAAATTATCGTTGATGTAGGAATTAATCTTGACGAAAATAATAAACTTTGCGGTGATGTCGATTTTGAACAGGCTGAGCCTATCGTCAAAGCTATTACGCCTGTCCCTGCAGGTGTCGGATCCGTAACTACGGCTGTGCTTGCTAAACATGTTATAGAGGCGGCAAGTAGGAGTTAGGAGTTTAACTTCTCATTCCTAATTATTTTTTTCCCAAAAATTTACTGCTCTATCAAGCCAGCCTTCAGCAATCGTTCCTTCGCCGAGTCCGAAGCCGTGAGATAGTCCATCGAAAATTTCAATTTCTGCGTCTGTTCCGTTGGCTTTGATTTTATTAATCCTGTTTTGCATTGTTTGATATGAAGCTATGCCGTCATTTGTTCCGACACAGTTATAGGTTGCAGGCTCGCTGCCCGTAACTTCTGATAACCCCGTATATTGCATTATTACAGCTGAAGGACGGGGATAAACTTTTTCACCGAAGTATTCTGTTCCGTAAGTTCCAAGCCATGCCGCCATTCTCGCACCTGCAGAGCCTCCCCAAAGTGAATAATTTTTTGTATCAACTTCAAATTCTGAAGCGTTTTCATGAATGAAAGCTATTGCACGGGCTAAATCTTCGCAAGCTGTATCAGAGCCGGGACGATAAATTAATGCAAATGCGTTATAACCTTTCTTTGATAATTCCAAAGCATGAGGGAAGCTGTCGTGCATTGCTCCTACATAAACAAAGCCTCCGCCGGCGTTGCAGATTGCAAATTTTGAATTTTTATTTCCTTTGAAGAAAAATAATCCGGTCTTTTGCGAGCGCGCGTCATTTACAGGATATATCCTGTAAAAAATTTTGTTGCCTTGTTGAACCTGTGATAACATATAATTTATAATCTCGACAGTTCTCGCAGGTTTTATATTGCTGTACCATGTGAGGCTTAAATTTCCTAAAGTATCGCCGCTGTAATAACTCGAATTTAACGGAAAAATTAATCTGCCGTAATCGCCGAATAATGGATTATTAATTACGTTAGAAATTTTTGTGTTTTCATTAACTTTATTTTGAATTACAGCTTTTGCTTCTTTCAAATTAATAAAAAGAAAAAATAAAAGCAAACAAATAATGGAAAAATTTTTCATAATTTATTTTGCTCCTTTAACATGTTCGTAATAAAATTTTTAACCTTATTAAGATCGCTGCATGTCAAAATGGGAATTAAATCGTTAATTTCATTTATGCTCAAATCCCACCATCGTAATTTAAGCATAAGTAAAATAAGTTCATCATCAAATCTTTTTTTTATTTCTTTTGCAGGATTGCCGGCTGCAATCGTATAAGGCGGAATATCAGATGCAACGACACTGTTTAATCCAATAATAGCCCCGTCGTTAATGTGAACTCCAGGTAGTATTGTTACATTCTGACATATCCAGACATCATTTCCGATTATTGTATCGCCTTTCAACGGCATTTCTGATTTAGGCGGCACTGCCTGATCCCAACCTTCAAAAATATAAAATGGAAATGTTGTTACAGCATTCATTTGATGATTAGCACCATTCATAACAAATTCGATACCTGCGGCAATTTGGCAAAATTTCCCTATTATTAATTTATCGCCGTTAAAACTATAATGATGTGTAACGTGCTTTTCAAAATCAACATCTCCAAAATACGTGAAATCTCCTACAATGATATTAGGATTCTTCAAAGTAGGTTTTACATATGTGAGAGTTTTTACGCCATTTATAGGGTAAATTCTATTTGGATCAGGTATTATTCCGTTTCGCATAAATATTATTCTCTCCTTTTTAATGATTATCACTGAACATTAACAACTTCAATAATTCTTCGTCGTGCTTATAAGTTATTGAAGGTTCATCATCAAAAATCATTGTTGCACCGTTATCTTTCGTGTAGGCTTCCCAGCCGGGATTACCAGTTCGGGCAAAAGCAATCCATGCCTGACTCATTTTATCAGCTAGAGCCTGCGTCTTATCTCCGCCGCCTGTAATCTTTTCACTCAAAGCAATATTATTGAAAACAAACGGCAATTCCGAGCAGTGATAAGCCATTGCATAACCGCCCATTACAGGAGTCTCCCAAGTGAAAATATATGAATAAACAGGTGCGCCGTTCTGTACCGCCTTAGCGTTAAGAATCCTGAGTGCGCCTTCTCTTATCCAAACTTCAACGTAAAGTGCATCAGCTTTCTTTTTGTTAGGATAAGCCTTCAAAAATTCTGATACTACCGCGTCTGCTTTATCGCCGTATTTTTGCTTCAGCATTGCGTCAATTTTTTCGTCGTCCCAGAAATTTTTGTTATCGCTCTGTTTTTTATCCATGTTCACGAGCAAAGGAACTGTCTCCCATTCGTTGAGAGTTGAGCCGATAATCATCGGAATATTTTTTACGTGCTCCATAAATCCGTCCGTGCCTATATCTTTAGGAAGTAAATCACCGTCTTTAACAGGCGACCACGAATAAATTTTTTCGCCCTCTTCAATAGCTTTCTTCATTGCGGCATTTCCGGCAGTCAAAAGTTTTTCAAATGGAACATCACGAATTTTGTTAATTTCTTTTGGAGAAATTCCTAAATTTTTCAGCGTAAGTTCAGCTACACGCCGCGTTGCTTTTTGTTCAGGAAAAGTTATTCCCATTAAGTCAACAGCTCCGCTCTGTTCAATTCCTTTGTGAAAAAGTCCTGCAGCTTTAGGCATTCCCATTAATGCAAGAATTTTTGCGCCGCCTCCCGACTGTCCGAACAAAGTTATATTTTTAGGGTCGCCCCCGAATTTTGCGATATTATCTCGAATCCATTCGAGAGCCGCGATTATATCCAACATTCCAAGATTTCCGGAATATTTATATTCTTCGCCGTAAGCTGACAAATCAAGAAAACCAAGAACATTAAGCCTGTGATTAATGCTTACGACTACAACATCGCCCTTTCGTGAAAGATTTTCCCCATCGTATACGTTCTCAGCCGCAGAATTTCCGGCCTCAAAACCGCCTCCGTGAAGCCATATCATTACGGGACGCTGTTTATTATCGAGGCCGGGAGTCCAGATATTGAGATTTTGACAGTTGTTGCTCTGCGCGTAATTTCTGCCCTCCCATAAAGGCCAATAATAATGAAACGGAAACATATCGCCTTCGGGTGTAATATCCTGAGGGGGCATAGGACCGTAATTCAAAGCGAGTTTTACACCGTCCCACGATTTTAATTTCGCAGGAGGCATGAAAATTTCCGATTCAGCGTAAGGAACTCCGTGATAAGTGAAAATCTCATCATGGATATAACCTTGAATTTTTCCGCCTTCAACTTCAACGACTGCAATGCCCGGCCCTGAAATTATTTCTGCAAAGGCCGTTCCGCTTAAAACTAACGCAAAAATAAAAGCAAATGCAAAAATTTTTCGTCTCATTATTTTATAATCCTTTTGATTCAAGCCATTTTTCTATATGGTCGGCAATTTCTTTATTATTTAATTCCTGAAACATAAAATGACTGTTTCCCGTTATTTTTTCATCAGGAAGATATATGACAGTCGCATCTCCGCCGTCTTTGTTGTAATGTTCAGCAAAATCGCGGCACTGGTCTAAAACACTTTTCCAGAATGCTGTGCTCTTAATATCTTCGGGGCCGTTTTCGATATAATCGCCGAAATAAAAAATCATCGGAATTTTCGCAGCTACAAATTTTTTATAGTTTTCACTGCCCACTTCCGGAGCAAATCCCGGTTCAATGGCTACGATTGCCGCGATATTTTCTGTATCTGTCTGCCAGCCTACACGACCGCCCTGTGAATGAGTTAAATAAATTGCTTTCTTGCCTGTCATTGAACGAACTTCGGATAAAACTGCGCTCAAGGCCGAGCCTAAAATCACAACGTCATAATTTCCAGTATTAGGGGTCATTTGGCGCAAAAATTGATTTAATGCTGCTTCTCCGGCGGGGAATTGGCTTCCTTCATAACGGTTAGGAGTTCCGCGTCCAATTCTAAAATGAGTGTACCATGCTTGGTCGCCGGGATTAAATTCTGTCCCGTTTGCACGAGTATCCATGTCGCCGTTTACGATTTTAACTGTTGAACCTGCTGCGCCGCGTCTGGGCTGGTCAACAAGAAATGCTGCCCGGCCTTTTCTGAGAAAAATATCGCTCCAGCCTTCGCGCCTGTCGGGGGTAGACTGCCAGCCTGTTCTGGTCTGCCCATAACCGTGAAGATAAACTATCGGAGTTTTATTTTCGCCGTCAGGAATTTGATAAAAAACATTCGCGTGGTCAACATGCGCCGTATTTCCTGCGCGTGAAAAATCCTGCCAATTTTCTGAAACATTAAATTCGCCCGGAAGCGGTTCTGTTACTGCTCCGCCTGCTGAAAAAATTCCCTGCTCTCGAATTATTAACGGCTCACTTGCAAATGCCGGAACGCTCAATAAACAAATTATTAACGCTAAAAAATTTTTCATTAAAATACCTCCTATTTTAATTTTTCGTATTCTTCAGCGGGTAAAAATCCGTGCCACGTTGTTTTAGTTTCTTCGCCTGGTACTTCGAGGGCTATATGTTGAAACCATGAATCTTTTGCAGCACCGTGCCAGTGTTTGACGTTTGCAGGAATATTTACAACATCACCGGGCTTTAATTCCTGAGCTTCTTTGCCTTCTTCCTGATACCAGCCGCGTCCCGAAATTGCGATTAAAATTTGTCCGCCGCCTTTTGAAGCGTGGTGAATATGCCATTCGTTATAGCTTCCGGGTTCAAAAGTTACGTTGAAAATTCCGACCTGCTCAAGCGAAAGAGGAGCAAGAAAACTTTTTCCCGTGAAATGTTCTCCGGCAATAGTGTTGGGCGTTCCGACGGGAATAATCTTGCTCAAATAATCCGGTATTGCTTCGGCATAAGCTGTTCCCGCCGAAAACGACAGGATTAATAATAATGACAGAAATTTTTTAATCATAAAAATATAACCTCCTGAAAAATTTTGACGTAATAGTAACAATCGGTTTATACTATCGGTCAAGCGTATTTTTAAGGAGAATTTTTTATGATTTATACAATGATGCAGGCATGTAAAGAAACGGGAATGACTTATCAGGGATTAAAATTTTACTGCAATGAGGGATTAATTCCGAACGTTAAGCGCGACAATATTAATAGAAGAATTTTTGACGACCGCGATATTGCGTGGATTAAAAGTTTAACCTGTCTTAAAAATTGCGGAATGAGCCTTCAGGAAATGAAAGAATACACTAATTTATGTCTTGAAGGAGAGTCAACGATTCCAGAGAGAAAAAAAATTTTAGCGCAAAAAAAATTACAGCTTCAAAAAAATATTGCGGCCTTAAATGCTTCAATTGAATATATAGACAAAAAACAGGAATTTTACGATGAAGTTCTCTCAGGTGAGCGAGAATATTTCAGCAATTTAATTCCGTGTTCATGCCAAAGTTAAAAATAACAACACAGCCCCTGATAAATTCAGAGGCTATTCTAAAAAAATTTGAGATTATTTTTTGCGTTCGTTGAAAACTTCATTTGCAATTCTCAAAGCGTTTAATGTTCGCGGAAATCCGATATAAGGATTCATTGTCGTAATTACGCCTATAACTTCTTCATTTGTTGCGCCTGCGTCAAGAGTTCCGATTACGTGCGATTTATATTGAGCTTCTGCCGTTCCAAGCGTCCCAATTACAGCCATTGTAAGCATTTCGCGCATTTTATAGTTCAGAGTTCCGCGAGTGTAAGTATCTCCGAAACAAAAAGCTGAAAGATTATCTTGTAAATGTTTCTGATAATCGGGGGTCGCTTCCCTCATTTTATTAATTCTTTCGCCGTACGCATTGACTTGAAATTCTAAACCTTTTTCAAATCTATCCGCGTCAGTCGTTGTGGCTTGATTTTCAAGCGGAAGTTTAATCCCATTATCCTCGAAAACTTCATTTGCGACATCAAGAGCCTCAAAAACTTTCGGAAATCCGATATAAGGTGCAACATGATACAATGCTTCACGAATTTCAATAGGCTTGACGTTCAGAGCAAGCGAGCCTTCAACGGCACGTTTCAAAAATTTATAATTTTGATTACTCGTCAGCACTACGATTGTAATTAATTGACGTTCCGTGTCAGTTAATTTTATCTGCTTTGATAAATCACCGTAAATATATTTTTTCATAACTGCGAATAATTCCGGATCATCTTTCGCCGAGTCAAAAATTTTATTTCCGTGCATCTTCGCATAATTTTCATCAGCAACTTTCGCTCTGTCATAACCGTCAAGAGTGCTTGCAAATGCCGGAAGCGCTAGAAAAATAAAACTCAAACTTAAAATTAAAATTCCTCTCATTGAATTAAAGCGTCCTTCCGAAAAATTCCTTGAGTTTACTAACTTCCTGCTCGACAAATTCCGGCTTCCAATAAGTCTGAATGTGCATTGCTCCTGGAATTAAAAATAATTCTTTGTCGTTAGTTCCTGTTGCTTTCTCAATAGCGTCTTCGGACATATAAAGAGAATCTGCGATATTTCCTGCCATCATTAACAGCGGAACATTGATTAATTTAATATTGTCCGTAGCGTCCCAAGCCATTAATTCAATCAAACTTGCCTGAGTATATTCAAACGTAGAGTTCGGGTGTCTGTGAGTTTTGCCGTAATATAAAAGTCCTTCGCGATACAGGTCATTTTTAATTGAAGAAATATATTCGTCCGTAAGCTGATCAAGATCTAAAGTTCCGCCTGCCGCTATGACGTTGTCTTTCTCAATTATTGCGTTTCTTGCGTCATTTGCCTGCTTTAATCTTTCCTGAACGTCTTTAATCTGAGTGCTCATGTAACCTTCACGGCGGACACGGCCTGAATTAAACATGCTCAAAGTTGCAACAGCTTTGACTCGCTTTTCAGATTTAGCAGCGTTCAAAGTGTAACCGCCTCCGCCGCAAATTCCCAGCATACCGATTTTTTCTTTATCAACGCCGGGATAAATCGTCAATAAATCTACCATGCCGTGAATATCTTCTGTCCTAAAGAACGGAATATCTGTATGTCTCGGTTCTCCGCCGCTCTCACCCTGATAAGCAGCGTCAGCAGCAACTGTGATATATCCGAGTTCCGCAAGTTTTTGGGCAAAAAGTCCTGCAACCTGCTCTTTAACTCCTCCGTTAGGGTGGGCAACTGTAACAGCAGGATATTTTTTTGAAGCGTCATAATCAGCAGGAGTATAAACATTCGCAGCAATTTTAATTCCGTTAAGTTCATAAGTAATCGGGTGAACGTTGACTTTGCCTTTAACATTTTCAGTCAGAGCACCGCCGTAGACAAAGCCGAAAGGATTTCCATTAAAAGGGGTCGCCTTTCTTTCTTCAAAACTTTTAACGGGCTTCATGTCAGCAAAAGCAGTTCCAAAAAGTACAAACATCATTATCATAGCGAATATTGTGATTCTCATGATAAAACCTCCATGAATTAAAAATTTGAACGGAGTATAACAACAGGTTGTAACTATCGGTCAAGCCGTTAAAAATCCCCCTAACGTCTAAAACTTTTATGTGTTAAAATTATTTCATCTCAAAAACAAGCATTAAAATTCTAAAAAAATTCAGGTGAAATATTTATGTCTTTACCTAAGATTAATAAATTCATTGTGGATAAATTAACCGGCGATAATCTTGACGCTCTCAAAGCAGCGGCCAAACGTGCAAGAGTCGCGGCTTTAACGATGGTCAACGCGGCCAAGAGCGGACACCCCGCCGGAGCTTTTTCAAGCATGGAAATGTTCTTGACTGTCTACGGAGTTGCTGATTTAACTCCCGAAAACTGCAGCGAAATTAACCGCGATTACGTTATCGTCTCTCACGGCCATACTTCCGCAGGAGTTTACGCGGCTTTATCCGAATGGGGATTTATCGACCGTGAAGAAGCTATGGCACATTTCAGAAACTGCTACAGCGCATTTCAGGGTCATATAACCCGCGAAGTTCCAGGAATTGACTGGGGCTCAGGAAATTTAGGTCAGGGACTTTCAGCAGGAGTCGGCTTTGCTCTCGCTCAAAGGGCTAATAATCATAAAGGCCGCGTTTATGTTTTAATGGGCGACGGCGGTCAGACAAAAGGACAAATCGCTGAGGCTCGTAGAATGGCCGTCAAAGAAAATCTCACGGGCGTAACCGCTTTAATAGACTACAACGATATTCAGCTTTCAGGCGAACGCAAAAAAATAATGCCCTGCAACATTAAAGAATTATGGGAGGCTGACGGCTGGGAGGCTGTAGACGTTGACGGAAATGATTTCGTACAGCTTTATGACGCTCTCAAAAATGCAGGCAAAAACGGCAAGCCTACTGTCCTTTTATGCCACACTGTTATGGGCAAAGACGGCGGAATAATGGAGGGCAAGCCGGATTATCACGGAAAGGCTGTCCCTGTTGACGCTTACGGCGAAATTGTTAAAAATTTAGGTGAAAGCCCTGATACTCTTGATAAAGCTCTCGAACGCCGCAAAAATCCGCCCGTTTATAAAGGAAGAAAAATTGATTTCCCGCCCGCTCCTAATATTGATACAGGAACGCCGTTTGATTACGAAGGCAAAAAAGTTTCTGATAATCGCGGAGCATTCGGAAAGGCTCTTGCTGATGTCGGCAAATTAAATTACAAAGTTCCCGGAAAAACTCCGATTTTAGTATTCGATTGCGATTTAATTCCGTCAGTAATGACCGGGAAATTTAGAGACGAATGCCCGGATAATTTCATTCAGTGCGGTATTCAAGAACATTCTGTAGCAACAGCTTCGGGAGCAGCAAGCACTGCAGGAGTTGTTGCACTTTGGGCAGAGTTCGGGGTCTTCGGCATTGATGAAGTCTACAATCAGCAGAGATTGAACGACATTAACCACGCCGGAAATAAAACAGTATTAACTCACGTTGGACTTGATGTCGGCGAGGACGGAAAAACTCACCAGTGCATAGACTACGTTGGATTAATGCGCAACATGTTTAACTGGAAGTTAGTTGTACCTGTTGACCCTAACCAGACAGACAGGGCTACTCGCTGGATGTTAAAAACTCCCGGAGATATTTGCATGGCTGTAGGACGCAGTAAGATTGACGGCCTCAAATACTACACAGGAGATTATAAATTTGAGTACGGCAAGGCTGATAAATTACGCGAAGGCAATGACGGTGCTATTTTTGCACTCGGATATACAGCGCAGATTGCTCTTAATGCCGCAGAAATTTTAGAGCGCGATAACAATAAAAAAGTCTCTGTTTATGCTGTTTCCTGCCCGTTAGAGCCGGATATGAACGCAATTAAAGAGGCCGTTAAAACCAATCGTGTTATCACACTCGAAGACCATAATGTTAATACTGGAATGGGCGCGATTATGGCTCTTGAAGCGGCTAAGAACGGAATTTTACTTCCTAATTTCAAAACTCTCGGCGTTACCCGTTACGGTGCTTCAGGAACTTCGGATCAAGTCCGCGTTGAAATGGGAATTTCAGCGGAACAGGTAGCTCAGGAATTTTTGAAAGGCTAAATCATGGACGCAAAAAATTTAATTTTAGAGGGCAAAACTGCGCTCGGGATTGAGTTCGGCTCAACAAGAATTAAAGGCGTTTTAACCGATTATGACGGCAATGTTTTAGCTTCCGGCATTCATGACTGGGAAAATAAATTAGTAAACGGCGTTTGGACATATTCTCTTGAGGACGTTGAAAAAGGTCTTAAAGACTGCTACTCAAATCTCCGCAAAGATATTGAAAAAAAATTCGGAGTAACTCCTTCAAAATTCGGGGCGATTGGTATCAGTGCAATGATGCACGGCTATATTGCTCTCGATAAAGACGATAAGCAGATTGCAATTTTCCAGACGTGGCGAAATACTAACACAACAAAGGCCGCTGACGAACTCACTGATGTATTTCAGTTTAATATCCCGTTACGCTGGTCATGCGCTCATTTGTATCAAAGAATTTTGGATAAAGAAGAGCACATTAAAAATATAGCGTCAGTCTTCACTCTTGCTGCTTATGTCCATTACAGATTAACGGGCGAAAAAGTTATTGGTATCGGAGACGCTGCAGGAATGTTCCCGATTGACTCCGAAAAATTAGATTATGACGCAGTTATGGAGGAAAAGTTTAACGCTTTAATCAAGCCTTTGAAACTCCGTGAAGTTTTCCCGAAAGTTTTAGTTGCGGGTCAGGACGCAGGAAGATTAACCGTTGACGGAGCTAAATTCCTTGACGAAAGCGGAAATTTGAAAGCAGGAATACCTCTTTGTCCTCCTGAAGGCGATGCAGGTACGGGCATGGTTGCAACAAATGCAGTAGCTCCAAGAACGGGTAATCTTTCAGCAGGCACGAGCATGTTCGCTATGATTGTATTGGAGAAAAAATTATCCAAACTTCACCGCGAAATTGATATGGTTACGACACCGTCCGGCTTTCCTTGCGCAATGTCCCACGCAAATAACGGAACAAGCGACTTAAATGCTTGGGTAAATATTTTCAGCGAATTTTGCTCGCTAATGGGCATAAAAGCTGATACCGGCGAATTATTCAGCAAACTTTACACTAATGCTTTAAGCGGCGATAAAGACTGCGGAGGGCTTTTAGCTTACGGGTATTATTCCGGCGAAAATGTTACATTTATCAATGAGGGCAGACCTTTATTTGCAAGAACTCCAGACAGCAAATTCAATCTCGCTAATTTCATGCGTACAAATTTGTACACATCATTAGGCGCGGTGAAATTGGGAATGGATATTCTGCTCAAAGATGAGGGCGTGAAGTTAGACCGTATCACGGGACACGGCGGACTTTTCAAAACTCCTTTGGTAATGCAGAAATTCTTAGCGGCGGCTGTAAATTCACCAGTTACTGTAATGTCAACGGCTTCAGAGGGCGGAGCGTGGGGAATTGCTTTGCTTGCGGCTTATCTTGCAGACGGCAAAAAAGACGGAAAACTTGAAGATTATTTGGATAAATGTATCTTCAAAAATTTGGCCGGAGAAGCTGTAAGCCCCGACCCTGACGAAGTGAAAGGCTTTGAGATTTTCACACAGCGTTATGTTGCAGGGCTTGAAATCGAAAAAGCAGCAATTAACTCAATGAAATGGTAGGTAAAAACTAAAATGACATCAATACACGAAACTTTTGGACTTGGTCAAAGCATTTGGCTTGACTACATCAACAAAGCAATGATCGCAGGCGGACTTCAAGAATGGATAGATTTAGGAGTTACGGGAGTTACAACTAACCCGTCAATTTTTGAAAACGCAATCGCAAAAACTTCGGACTATGACGAAGAAATTAAATCGCTCGCAAAGGCCGGTAAAACGTCAGCTGAAATTTATGAAGTTCTCACTCTTCAGGAAGTCGGTGCTGCTGCTGATATTATGCGCCCTGTTTACGATAAAACAAACGGCAAGGACGGTTATGTAAGTCTTGAAGTCAATCCGTTATTAGCGTCAGATATGGATACTACTATATCTGAAGCAAAAAGATTATTTGCTTTATTAAACCGCCCGAACGTAATGATTAAAATCCCTGCTACGCCCGAAGGAATTTCGGCATTGACTGAATGTATTGCAGGCAACGTCAATGTAAATTCAACGTTAATTTTCTCAAAAGAACAGTATATTAACGTTGCAAAAGCCTACATTGAGGGCACTAAACGCGGCGGCAAAGCGGCTTCTGTTGCTTCTGTTTTCGTTAGCCGTGTTGATACTGCAGTAGATAAACTGCTCGCAGATAAAGACGCTTCTCTTTGCGGAAAAATAGCTGTAGACGGGATTAAATTAATTTATCAGGAGTTCAAAAAACTCTTTGCAAACGAGAAATTAATCCAGCGTCCTTTATGGGCAAGCACAGGAACGAAAAATAAATCGTATTCAGACGTTAAATACGTTGAAGACTTAATCGGTGCTGATACAGTCAACACTGTACCGCCTGTAACTCTTGAAGCGTTTGTAAATCACGGAAAAGCAGCTAAAACCCTCGAAAGAAATCTTGACGGCGCAAATGAAGACTTAAAGAAGCTCGCTGCACTTGGAATTGATATTAATGCTGTATGCTCGAAACTTCTTGAAGACGGTTTAACATCGTTCAATAAAGCGTTTGAGTCTTTAATGTCAGCGATCGAGAACAAAGCGAAATAAGGAGCTAAAAATACAAAATGAGTATTAAAGATTACGAATTTTGGTTCGTTGTAGGAAGCCAATATCTTTACGGGCCGGAAGTTCTTGAAACTGTTGCAAAACGCGCTCAGGAAATGACCGATAAACTCAACGCTTCGGGCGTTCTTCCCTGCAAAATTGTCTACAAAGTTACAGCGAAAACCAACACCGAAATCACTGACGTTATCCGCGACGCTAACCACGACACTAAATGCGCCGGAATAATTACGTGGTGCCATACGTTCAGCCCCTCTAAAATGTGGATAAACGGCCTTGCAAATTTACAAAAGGCTTGGTGTCATTTTGCCACACAATACAACCGCGAAATACCAAACGAAGAAATTGATATGGACTTCATGAACTTAAACCAGGCTGCTCACGGCGATAGAGAGCACGGCTTCATTGGTGCAAGATTACGAAGCCCGAGAAAAATTATCGCAGGATTTTGGCAGGATAAAGACGTTCAGGAACGTTTAGGACGTTGGATGAGAGCCGCCGCCGGTGCAGAGTTTTCAAAGTCTCTTAAAATTATGAGATTTGGCGACAACATGAGAGAAGTTGCAGTTACTGAAGGCGACAAGGTTGAAGTTCAAACTAAACTCGGCTGGCAGGTAAATACATGGCCTGTAGGTTCTCTCGTTGACGTTATGAACGCAGTTACTGACGCGGAAATTGATGCGCTCATGAACGAATACAAAAATCTTTATGATTTTGCAACTGACGATATTGAAACTGTAAGATACCAAGCACGCGAAGAAATTGCAATGAAGAAAATGTTTGACCGCGAGGGCTGCTGTGCTTTCTCAAACACTTTCCAAGACTTATACGGCATGAAACAGTTACCCGGCCTTGCAAGCCAGCATTTATTAGCGTCAGGCTACGGCTACGGTGCTGAAGGTGATTGGAAAGTTGCCGGTATGACTGCAATTATTAAATTCATGACCGAAGGACAAAAGGGCGGAAGTGCTTTCATGGAAGACTACACTTATCACCTTGTGCCGGGCTTTGAATACAGTCTTGGCGCACATATGCTTGAAGTATGTCCGTCAGTTGCTGCTGCAAAACCAAGAATTGAAGTCCACCCGTTGGGTATAGGCGGCAAAGAGCCTCCTGCAAGATTGGTATTTGAAGGTCATGAGGGTAAAGCTGTAGTAGTTAGCTTAATTGACATGGGCGGCAGACTGCGTTTAATCTGCCAAGATATTGAATGTGTCAAGCCGATTATGCCGATGCCTAATTTGCCTGTTGCCCGTGTAATGTGGCGCGCTATGCCTGACTTAAAAACAGGTCTTGAATGTTGGATTTTGGCGGGCGGAGCTCATCACACTGTGCTTTCTTACGATGTTGACGCTGAACAAATGCGCGACTGGTCTCGTATCATGGATATTGAATTTGTGCATATCAGCAAAGATACAACGACAGAGAGCCTCGAACATGATTTGTTATTGTCTGATTTAATTTGGAAATTAAAATAGGAGATAAACATGCTGAAAGACTTACGCGATGCAGTTTATGAAGCTAATATGGACTTGCCCAAACGCGGCCTTGTTGTATACACTTGGGGCAATGTTTCAGGCGTTGACAGGGATAAGGGACTTATTGTAATTAAACCCTCAGGCGTTGAATATGACGAACTTAAGCCGGAAGATTTAGTTATAGTTGACTTCGATAATAAAATCGTTGAAGGCAAAATGAACCCGTCTTCAGATACAAAAACTCACGTTGAGTTATACAAATCTTTCCCGACTGTCGGCGGAATTGTTCACACACACAGTTCTCACGCTGTAGGCTGGGCTCAGGCCGGGCGCGATATTCCATGCTACGGAACTACACACGCTGATTATTTTTACGGTTCTGTACCATGCACAAGGAATTTGACCAAAGAAGAAGTTGACGGCGATTATGAACTCAACACGGGCAAAGTTATCGTTGAAACTTTCAAAGAAAGAAATTTAGACCCTCTCGCGGTTCCGGGCGTTATTTGCCGCTGCCACGGGCCTTTTACATGGGGAAAAGATGCCGCAAAAGCCGTCTATCACGCTGTAGTTCTCGAAGAGATGGCTAAAATGGCAATGTATACAATTACTATTGACCCTAAAGCCGCCGAAGCTCCGCAGTATGTTTTGGACAAACATTATTTGCGAAAACACGGCCCCAATGCTTATTACGGGCAAGGAAATTAATTAGGAATGAGGAGTTAGAAATTAGGAATTATCTTAATTTTTAACTCCTAATTTATATTCTATAAAGGCGTGGTGTAACTCGCCTGCTTTTATTACCGGGCTCAGGAATTGAGGCTCGTTGACAGCGTTCGGAAACTGCTGGCTTTCAAGAGCAAAACCCTCGTGATCGTTGTAAAAAGCTCCGTTTTTGCCGCGACAATGGCCGATTGAATTTCCTGAATAAAATTGCAGTGCCGGCATATCTGACGATACTTCAAGTTTAATGCCTGTAATATCTCCGACAGCAACAGCAGCAGGTCTCTTAACGTCTTTAATTTCGTAGCAGTGATCGAAGCCGCCTCTTGCCTGAATAATTTCCGGCGAGTATTCAAACATTTTGTAAATAATTTTCCGTTCGCCTGTGAAATCAAACGAAGTCCCTTCAACATTTACAGCAGGAGCAAGAGCCAAAAGTCCTTCATCAGCGCGGCAATATTTTTCAGCGTTAATTTTCAAGCTGTGATTTAGTATGCTTCCGCGCCCGTGTCCGTTGAGATTAAAATAGTTGTGGTTAGTAATGCTTGCAGGAGTATCTTTGTCGCAGATATATTCGTAAGCCATTCTCAAAGCACCGTCAACGAACGAAACTTTGACGCTTAACTTGAAATTTCCCGGAAAACCTTCATCTAAATCAGGACTTTCGAGCGAAAAAATTACGCAGTTATCTTTTAATTCGGACGAGAAAACTTTTTTGCCGAAACCTTTGAAACCGCCGTGAAGAGTATTTTTGCCGTTGTTGCGCGGTAAGTTGTAAGTTACTCCGTTGAGTGTGAATTTTCCGTTTGCAATTCTGTTGGCATAACGTCCGATTGTTGCGCCGAAGTTTCGGGTGTCGCTGAGATATTCTTCGAGAGTATCGTAGCCCAAGGCGACATCGTAAATTTTTCCGTCTTTGCCCAAAACGTTAATCGCAACGATAGCGCAGGCATATTCGCTCATAACGACGCTTTGTCCTTTTTCATCGATGAACGTGTAATTATAGACACGCTGTCCGTCGGGTGTTGTGCCGAATAAACTTTTTTCAATTTTCGTCATGAAAATACCTCCTGAAAAATTTTCATAAAATTTTAATTAATTATAGTCGATAAATTTATGATAAAATAAAAAAAATTTCCAAGAAATTCTTCAAAGTTTAAGAAAAATATTTTTGCCACAACATTTGCCACAACAAAAATAATAAAATTTTTTAGTATTCGTGATTTTTTTCAGATATAAAATTCAAAATAGAAATCACAAAAAAATTTTAAGCGCGTAAAAAATTTTCTAAGTTCATTGTCATAAAAATTTAAGCGTTTGTGTGATAAAATTTGCTCATGAACAAGCGCAGAATTGACGAAATTGGAATTAAATATGTAGAAAGCCTCAAACTCTACGAAGAATACGCGACAAGAATTAGAAATCTAATTCAAGATTTAGTCGAACTTGAAGGAGTTGAGTTTTACGCTATAGACGGCTGGGCAGAAAAACCGGCTGAATTGTTGCGTTCTATTTCCGAACTTGAAGAAGAAGAATTAGGCGGCGTTGACCTTGTAACAGTTAGAATTTTATTGCGTTTCCCCGAAGACGTTTTAAGAATTGAAGAAGTAGTGAAAGCTGAATTTGAAATTGATGACTCCCGTTCCGTACCTTCAAGCGGCCTCGAAGACCCTTATAGATTCGGCTATCCTGCTGTAGTTTATATTTTGTCGCTGTCAAACTCGCGTGCACGTCTTAGAGAATGGGCAAAATATAAAGATTTAACTTTCAGGCTCGAAATCCGCACGATGCTTCAAGAGGCTTGGGCTACGATTTTCCCGAAAGTTAATCAGACAGTCGGAACAGTCAGCGAGAAAAAATTGACCCGTGAACTCGTACTTTTAGCGGCACTGCTTGAGAAAGCTGATCAGGGATTTTTATCACTCCGCAACGAAATTAAAGACGAAGCTCTATTAATTCCGCCGAAACAGCCGGGATTACAACAGGAAAATTCTACAGCTATTGAAGCCGAAAAACTTTTCACAGACGAAGAACTCTATAATTTATTCCGTGGCGATTCGCTGCTGCTCGGACGCTGGAACGCTTTAACTCTTGAAGCAGGTTTCCCGGAGTTTAAGCCTGAAGCTGATTATCTTCGAGAGAGTTTCGCTTATCTCTGCAAAATTTTGCGGGCAGCTAACATCAACACAATTTCAGAAGTCAAAAAATTTCTTGCCGAAATGGAAGAAGGCGACAAAGGTTTACGTCAGCTCCGTTCAATTCATGATACTTTCGACAAAAATACAAAATGGCGGATGGATCCTTTTTCAGCGTTATTCCTGCTCGTTCTTAATTTCAAGTGGGAAGACCTCAAAGACAAAGAAGAAACTTTACCGGGCGGCGCGCTCAAAAAAGGCTCAGACAGAATTCGCGGCTTCGATTAATTAATCAAAAAATTTTTCAGAATTTTTCAGGAGGAAAATTAAAAATGCGGGATATAATTTTATGGATAATAGTATCTTATTTAATCGGCTCGCTTCCTACGGGCTATGTAGTTACGAAATTATTTCACAAGGATGAAAACGGTAAACGCGACGGCTTAGACATCCGCACAATCGGCTCGGGAGCAATGGGAGCAACTAACGTCGGGCGTGCTATGGGGCCTGTATGGTCATGGTTTACGGCGGCTGTAGATATGTTGAAGGGAGCTTTTGCTTTACTGCTTGCGGCTCACATAGCTCCGGCTGAAGATCAGCAGTTAATAATGGCAGTGTCGGCCTTTGCAGTAGTTTTAGGACATATTTTTCCGGTCTGGTTAAAATTCAAAGGCGGCAAGGGAGTTGCTACGAGTTACGGAATTTTATTTTTTATTTGGCCTTATAAATCTTTCGCAGTGATTTTGCTCTGCGGTGCTGTCTGGTACGTAATCCGTTACACAACGCGCTATGTTTCGTTAGCTTCAATGCTTTCACTCGTTGCGGCGGCGGCGTTTTTTGCAATGCTTGACGCTCCTGCAATGTTCACGGGGCTGGCGGCAGGGTTAGCTTTGCTTGTAATTTTTGCTCACCGTGAAAATATCGTGAGAATGTTCAAAGGCACGGAAAATAAATTCAAACGTTAAAAAAAATAGTTAGGAAGCAGGAAAAATCATTCCTAATTCCTAACTCCTAATTTCTAAATTAAAAAATTAAAAAATTAAAAACTTAATCAAACATATCGCTTATAGGCCGCTCTTCGTGAACTCTCCTTATAGCTTCGGCAAAAAGCGGCGCGATTGACAACTGTAAAATTCTGTCCGTTTTTTTCTCTTCAGAAAGAGGAATAGTATCAGAGAAAACGAGCTTTTCAATTTCGGATTTATTAATTCTTTCCATTGCAGGCCCTGACAAAACCGCATGAGTAGCGCAGGCAAAAACTCTCGAGCAGCCTCTCTCAACAAGTCCGTGAGCGGCGTGGCAGATAGTCCCAGCTGTGTCGATAATATCATCAACTAAAATAGCCGTACGTCCTTTAACATTTCCGACTATGTCCATAACTTCAGAAACGTTTGCGACATCGTATGAGCGTCTTTTATCGACAATAGCTATATCAACATCGAGCATAACGGCAAATTTTCGCGCTCTCGCAACTCCTCCGACATCGGGCGAAACAACGACAACTTCACCGCGCTTTAATTCGTCAGCTAAAATTTCTTTGAAATAATTTGCAAGCAAAACCATTCCCGTTAAATGATCTACAGGAATATCGAAAAATCCTTGAATTTGTCCGGCGTGAAGGTCAGCAGTTATAACTCTGTCAATTCTTCCGCCGTGAGCAAGAATATTAGCGACAAGTTTTGCTGTGATCGGCTCGCGGGGCTTGGCCTTGCGGTCTTGTCTTGCGTAACCGAAATACGGAATTACGGCGTTGACGTAGTGAGCGGAGTCTCTTTTGGCCGCGTCCGCCATAATTAAAAGCTGCATTAAATTATCGTTAGTCGGATCGCAAGTCGGCTGAACTATATAAACGTCCGCCCCCCTTACGCTTTCATTGAGGGACACGCCGAGTTCGCCGTCGGAAAATTTGTAGTGTTTTACATCAGACAACGGAACATTAAGTTCTTTGCATATACGCTGAGCAAAATCCGGGTACGCTGTGCCCGAAAAAATTTTAAGGCCGTTTCCTCTTGACAAGATTAATTTTCCCCTTTCGGTTGTGGTTTTATAAGATGATTATGAAGTATTGACCAGTCCTTGATATTAGTCTGGCGCGCCCGTCCTACGCCTAAAGCATTTTCCGGGACAGCCTGAGTTATAACAGAACCGGCAGCCGTCGCAGCACCGTCAGAAAGTTCAACAGGTGCAACGAACATTGTATTAGAGCCTACAAAACAATTATTGCCGATAAAAGTTTTATTTTTATGAACGCCGTCATAATTGCAGGTTATGCTTCCTGCGCCGATATTAACGTCATGGCCTAAAGTTGCATCGCCCATGTAAGAAAGATGAGGAACTTTTGAATTTTCGCCGATCTTTGAATTTTTAAGCTCAACGAATTTTCCTGCAAAAGATTTTTCTTCGAGACAAGAGCCGTCGCGTATATAGCAAAACGGTCCGGCCTTAGAATTATCTTTAAGTTCGCTGTTTTCGATGACTGCATAAGCAATTATTTTGACGTTCGAGCCTATTTTTACGTTAGTTAAGATTGAGCCTGAACCGATATAAGAATTTTCGCCGATTTCGCTTTCTCCCCAAATTTGAACGTTAGGCATTATAACAACGCCCTGCGATAATTTAGCGTCGGGACTTATATAAACGCTTTCAGGCACGGGCATACGCACTCCTATTTCGAGCCATTTTTCTGAAATTCTTTTTCGCATTACCCGCGAAGCCTGAGCAAGTTCTGATTGATTATTAATGCCCTGCATTTCTTCTTCAGGGAAAATAAAAGCTCCCGTCTGCATATTTTTTTCATTCATTAAATATAAAGCATCAGGGAGATAATATTCTTTTTGAGCGTTGTCGTTTTTAATTAAATCTATAACTTCTTCAAGCGATTTAACTTTGAAAGCGTAACAGCCCGCGTTGACCTCATGAATTTTTCTTTGTTCGGGCGTTGCATCTTTGAACTCAACGATTTTAATTTTATTTTCTTCTCTTAAAATACGTCCGTACTGTTTCGCATGTTTAGCATTGAAAGAAATTACGGTGCAGTCATTGCCGCCGGATTCGTTAATGAAATTTTTAAGACTTTCCGGTTTTATTAAAGGCAAATCGCCGTTAAGCACGATTAAATTATCATAATTAGTCCAAAATTCACGCGCTGATTTAACTGCGTGGCCTGTACCTAATTGTTCATGCTGCCATAAAATATTTAATTCACTTGGAAAATTTTCGCGTAAGTGCTGCTCTACGAGTTCGCCTCCTGAGCCTACTAAAACACCTACATTTTCGGGTTTAATACCTGCTTCAAAAACGCTTCTTAAAACGTAGTCAATAATAGAACGGTCAAGAATTGGCTGTAAAACTTTAGGGGTCGTGCTTCTCATTCTTGTGCCTTTACCGGCCGCCATTACGAGAACACAAAGGTTATTATTCGTGATTACTTTAATCGCCTCCAAAAGTTTAATGGCTGGGATGGATGGATTCGAACCATCATTACAGGATCCAAAGTCCGGCGTCCTGCCATTGGACGACATCCCAACGCAAAACGGGGAAATTATATCACAAATTTTAATTTTTCAATCAATCATTAAAAATTAAAACGGCCAAGACAGCGTAAAAATTTCAGAAATAAAATTAAATTTTGCTGCGAGCCATGAAAAAATTTCTTCACCGGAAATCATTACGATAAAGCAGCCAATAGATAAAAACGGCACAAGAGGCATAGTGTCATGCCGTCCCCATTTGAATTTGCCGATTAAAATCATAATTATTGCGAAAAAACCGCCGAATAAAATTCCGACATAAAGAGACGCTAAAGTAAATTTTAAGCCTAAGACCGCGCCGATACCGCCCATGAATGAAGCATCGCCCCAGCCCATTCCTCCGCGTGAAAGAAAAATTATAAGAGCGAAAACTCCCCAGCCTGCAGCAGCTCCCTCAATGCCGTCTAAAACCGCAGGCCAGCCGCCTATAATTCTTATTAATAAGCCCGCCACGCCAGGAGCAACTGCAAAAATATCAAAGACATCGCCCGATTCAAAATCCGTCAAGGAATTTAAGACAAGCCCGCAAGCCCCTATGCCGAATAATAAGCAAGCCCAAGAAATTTTATATTTATAAAAAATCATCACGGCCATTGAAGCGCAGATTATTTCTACTAATAAATAACGCACAGAAATTTTTGCACCGCAGTTTTTGCATTTTCCGAATTGAAATAGCCATGAAAAAATCGGGATTAATTCCCAAAATCCAAGAACATGCCCGCAAGATTCGCATATTGAGCGTTCAGTGCCCCACCATGCTTTATTAATGACGCTGCGGTGAGCCGCAACGTTTAAGAATGAGCCTAAACACGCGCCTAAAATTCCGGCAATTATAAAATTTATAAAATTAATGTTCATATTTTTATTTTATTATTTTATTTTCGTAAAGATTTTTGAGTATCAAAAACATAACGGCGTTCGTTTTCATCTTTAGGTTTATTGCTGCGTGCATATCTTTCACCGCCGTAAGTTACAGGGGCTTTTTTCATTTTAGCTAACTCATCGTTAAATTCAGCCGCAAGTTTTTCACGGTCAGTTTTTCCGCGTCCGCCGTAAGTTCTCAAGTCGCGTTCAAGATAGCCTAAATCAACGAGTGCTTGAACATCAGCCGTATCAATGTCCATAGCCTCGCCGAGTTTATAAATATCAAAATCTTCGTCTTCATTGTCGCGCAAATATTCATGAACACGTCCGTAAATGTCGTCAAGCCGATGTTTACAAGCCCTGCAAATTCTAAAAGTATCTGAGTCATTCGCTCTGTAGACGTTGCCGCAAAGCCTGCATCTTTTAAGTTCCATAAAAATTTTCCTCCAATTTATTTAAGAAAATGCTGAACTACAGCCACAGCTACAGGCGCAATAATTGCTGTTGCCGTGAATAAAATTCCGAAAACCGTAAACCATTTATTTTGATAGTCTCTCATATCATCGAAACGGTCAAGCAATCCTTCAATGGCCGTGCTGAATTCTTGTCCAACGCCGTCGATTTTTGCTTCGAGTTTGGCCTCAACTCCGTCAACTTTTGCTTCGAGTTTGGCCTCAACTCCGTCAACTTTTGCTTCAAGTTTGTCAACTTTAGCTTCAACGCCGTCAACTTTCGTTTCGAGCTTGTCAACTTTAGCTTCAAGTTTATCAACTTTAGCGTCAACATTATCAATTTTGACGTTCAAATTACTTTCAACGCCGTCGATTTTTGCTTCGAGTTTAGCTTCAACGTTGTCAATTTTCGTGTTCAAAGACACATCGAGATTGTCGACTTTAGCGTCAAGTTTATCAACTTTTGCGTCAACACCGTCAATTTTTGCGGTTAGCTTGGTCTCAAGTTTGTCGATTTTAGCGTCAAACTTGGCTTCAGAGTTGTCAATTTTTGCTTCGAGTTTATCCTCAAGGTTATCAATTTTCGTTTCGAGTTTATTTTCAACGCCGTCAATTTTCGAGTTCAGCTTAGAGTCAAGGTTATCAACTTTAGCATCAACCTTATCAATTTTTGCTTCAAGAACGTCCATTCTTGAGTCAAGTTTTGTATCAACGTTGTCAACTTTAGAGTTAAGAACGTCCATTCTTGCGTTCAAAGTTACGGCTAACAATTTAATTCCGCTGCGAATGCCTGCCGAATTTTTCTCATTAATGCTTTGATTTTGTTCTCCAAGTTCGTCAAATAAATCACGCTGGCTGTAAATTTCTTCTGCTAAATTCGTATCGCTCATAATATTTTCTCCTTTCTAAATTTCTAAAAATTAAAATTAAATATAAATCATGTTACAGGATTTTGAATAATCTTTCAAAAATTTTGCCGTGTAGCCTTTCGATTTTTTAATTAACTCTTCGGGAGTTCCTGAAGCTACAAGCTGACCGCCTGCCTCGCCGCCTTCAGGGCCAAGATCAATTATATAATCAGCCGACATCAAAACATCAAGATTATGTTCGATAAAAATCACGGTGCTTTTATTATTATCGATAATTCTGTGAACAATCTCCAATAATTTTTTTACGTCCGTGTAAAAAAGTCCCGTCGTAGGTTCGTCAAGAAGATAAAGAGTACGGCCTCCGAACTTTTTTGAAAGTTCCTTAGAAAGTTTCACGCGTTGAGCCTCGCCGCCCGAAAGAGTCAAAGCTGACTGCCCGAGCTGAATATAGCCGAGCCCTGCGTCCTGAATTACTTTTAATTTATTTGCAATTTTAGGAATGTCAGCAAAAAAATTCATGGCTTCATCGACAGTCATTGCTAAAACATCAGCAATATTTTTATCTTTGAATTTAACTTCGAGAGTTTCGTGGTTGTAGCGCGTTCCTTTGCAGATTTCGCAGTCCGAATAAATATCCGGCAAAAATAACATTGAAGTCTTAACGCTTCCTGCACCGCCGCAAGCCTCGCAGCGTCCGCCTTTTACGTTGAAGCTGAAACGCCCGGCAGTGTAGCCTCTGATTTTAGCTTCGGGCAATGACGCAAAAAATTCGCGGATTAACGAAAAAACTCCCGTATAAGTCGCAGGATTTGAGCGCGGAGTTCTTCCGATCGGACTTTGGTCAACGAGAACGATATTATCAAAAAATTCTGTGCCCTCAATGCTTGCGAATTTTCCCGGACGTTCACGAAAATCGTTATCCAAAATTCTCCTCATGCCTTTGTATAAAACATCATAAAGAAAACTGCTCTTGCCTGAGCCTGAAACGCCGCTGATACATGAGAAAACTCCGACGGGGATTTTTACGTCAATGTTTTTCAAATTATGGTGTTCCGCGCCTTTGACTTTTACCCAGCCTGAGGGTTTGCGCCTTGTTTTTTTGCGAACAATTCCGGTTTCTTCGCCGCGTAAATATTTTCCTGTTTTCCCGTCCGACTTCAAAACTTTTGCGTAAGAGCCCGAATATAAAATCTCTCCGCCTTTTTCGCCTGCTTCCGGGCCGAGTTCGATTAAAGCATCGGCAGCCTGCATTGTATCGCGGTCATGTTCTACAACAACGACTGTGTTGCCTAAATTTTTTATAGATTTTAATGAACGTATTAATTTTTCTGTGTCCCGCGAATGAAGTCCGATAGTAGGTTCGTCCAAAACATATAAAACTCCGCTTAAATTTGAGCCGATTTGTGTAGCAAGTCTAATTCTTTGACTTTCGCCGCCGGATAAAGTATCAGCGCGTCTCAATAACGAAAGATAACCGACTCCGACATCAACTAAAAATTCAAGACGTTTTATAATTTCGTTCAAAACTTGGTCAATAATTGCGTGTTCATTTTTAGTAAGTTCAAAATTTTTTACGACTTCAACTAAGACTTCAACGGGCATTTCTAATAATTCGCCTATGCCGTAACCTGAAACTTTTACGTTCAAAGCCTCTTGACGGAGACGCAGACCGCCGCAAGTTTTGCAAATATCTTCTTCGCGGTATTGAGCGACTTCTTCAGCGACACTTTCATTGTCGGCAAACCATTTTAATTTTTCCTCCAGCCAGCCTACAACACCCTCATAACGTCCCATGTAAGGGCGCGCTATGCCTTTCTCATCGAAAATCATCGGGACTTTCTCATCGCCGCTGCCGTTCCAAATAAAATCTTGAATTTCTTTGCTTAATTTTTTGTAAGGTTTTGTTAAATCCCATTTGTGTTTTTGGGCAAAAAGTTTTAATTTCTCTATAACATGAGGTTTGTTTTTCCAAGGGATTATAGCACCGTCTAAAACAGAACGCTCAGGATCTATAGCAAGTTCGCGCGAAAAATGTTCATGGCTTCCGAGACCTCCACAGTCAGGACATGCTCCGACAGGATTATTAAATGAAAATAATCGAGGCTCAATTTCGGGCATACCAATTTCGCAGTCCGGGCATGAATAATTTTCCGTCATTGTATATTCTTGATTTTTTTCGGATTTTATTAAGACATAACCGCCGGAAAGTTTCAAAGATGCCTCGACACTTTCAGCTAAACGGCTTCGTTTGTCGCTCGAAATTTTTAGACGGTCAACTAAAATTTCAATGTTGTGTTTTTTATTTTTGTCTAAAGAAATTTCTTCTTCAAGATAGTAAACAGTTCCGTCAACACGGGCTCTTGTGTAACCTTTTTCGCGTGTCTGATTGAATAAATTTTTGAACTCGCCTTTTTTATTTTTTACTAACGGAGAAAAAATCTCGACTTTCAAATCTTTTTCGTGCTTCAAAATATAATCTAAAATTTCATCAATCGAATGCCGCTGTACAGGTTTTCCGCACTTAGGACAATGAGGTATCCCTATTCTTCCGTACAATAATCTAAAATAGTCGTAAATTTCCGTAACAGTTCCGACAGTCGAGCGCGGATTATGTCCCGTTCCTTTTTGTTCTATTGAAATTGCCGGAGAAAGACCTGAAATTTCATCAACATCAGGCTTTTTTTGCACTCCTAAAAACTGCCTCGCGTAAGCTGAAAGACTTTCAACGTAACGTCTTTGGCCTTCAGCGTAAAGAGTATCGAAAGCGAGCGAAGATTTTCCCGAACCTGACGGGCCTGTGATTACGATTAATTTTTCGCGCGGAATATCAATGCTGACATTCTTCAAATTATGTTCTCGTGCGCCTTTTATAGAAATTTTTTCGTTCAATTTTATTCCCTTCTTCATAAATAATTTTTTAATGTTATAATCATACACGAAATAATTTTCACGCGCTTAACTTTCCAGAAAAAAATTTTATTTTTCCACTCATTTTTCCACTCAAAATTTTTAATTTTTATTCGCCGCCGCAAAGTCTCGCGGAGATGATAAAAAAATTTTTTTGTTTTACTCTAAGCGTCTAAAAATTTTCAACGTGTTATATAATAATTTTTTGAAATTTAACAGAGAAATTTTTTAGGAGGTAAATTTTTTATGGCACAGGTAGCCGACACAACGAGCTTCTATGTAGGCTTAAAATTCCGCTGGCAGGACGGAATTTGGGAAATTGTTGAATATGATCATCACAAAATGGGCAGAGGCGGCGCGGTCGTCCGTACAAAACTCCGCAATGTTGAAACAGGCTCAATCGTCGAAAATTCTTTCAAGCCCGGCGAAAAATTTGAGCGCATAATTTACGAAGATAAACCCGCCCAATATTCTTACAGAGACGGCGAAGATTATGTTTTCATGGACTTAGCTACTTATGAAGAGATGAGACTTTCTCCGCAGGTTTTAGGCGAGGCCGCTAAATATTTAGTTGACGATATTGAAATCCAGCTTGAATATTTCGAGGGTAAAGTTATGGGAATTGAACTCCCCAAGAGCGTTACTATGAAAGTTGTCGACACTCCTCCGGCTTTCAAAGGCGACACAGTAACAGGAGGCGGAAAACCTGCAACACTCGAAACGGGTCTCGTTGTAACTGTTCCTGTTTTCATTGAACCCGGCGAAGAAATCGTTGTCGACACACGCACGGGCGCTTATCTCGAAAGAGCAAAGAAATAATTACAGTGAGGAGTTAGGGGTGAGAATTTCCTAATTCCTAATTCTTAATTGAAAACAAAATGCCAGACGAAAATAAAAGTTCTGAAAAAAATCAGCCGGGCGCGGGCGGAGTCATTCACGTCTCTGAAGATGTTATTATTGAGCTTGCCAAAAAAACTATTCAAGGCATAGCAAATATTAAAACAGCCGCTAAACTTGCCTCGAAATTTGCTTTGACCAGACGCAGCGGAGGTATTCGCGCCGATGTAGATCATAATCAGGGCGTGATTTCGATTGACGTTTATATTCTCGTCCGCTACGGCCAAAGAATCCCGGATATTGCTTGGGACGTTCAGGAAAAAATAAAAGATAATTTAGAACGCTACACAGGCTACGAGGTCAGAGCCGTCAATGTCAACGTTCAGGGAATTTATACCAACGGCAGCGACGGAGATATTAAAATTGATTTAGAGCCTGACGAAATTTTTTCACCTAATTACAACGAAGAGGCCGACTGATGTATTTTTTATGGAAAAACACGCCTTGCGGATTTATAAAAATATCTTACGAGGGACTTTTTGATTTTGTTAATTATGTCTTGAGAACGAGTTTCAGACTTTACAGCATAACCCTCAAGCCGTCAGAGAGCCAGGCTGATTTAACTGTCGTGATTTCAGACGAAGATATTTCGGCGGAAGTTAAAGAAAAAGTCGAGCAGCATTTGAGCGAAGTCCTTGATCCTGCGGGAATGACAGCTTCAATAGTTTGGGCTGCCCCTGAGCGCGGATTTATGCAAGTTATACAAAATCCTTATATTTGGGCGGCAGCTGCATCGTGTTCGGCTGTGATAGTAACGGCGGGGCTCGAAGGATTTTTCTGGACGGCGTTTTGGGGATCGGCGGCGTGGTTTGCTATACGCGGGCTTTCATTGCTTGCTAAAAAAATCAGGAGTGCTTAAAAAATGCCTGAAGAAAACATAAAAACTAAAAAAACTAAAAAGAAAAAAAATAAAATTATCAAAAAAACTATAGGCCGCAAGTTCGAGGCTATTCATAGATCGAGAGAACTTGCAGTGCAATTTTTATATTCGCTTGATATTTATCCGGCGCAGGATTTTGAAGCGTCTATTGAATATTTTTTCAATCGTGAAGACGTTGCAAAAGATGACAAACCTGAAGTTAAGCAAAGAAGCCGCGATTTAATTATCAAAGTTTTAGACCGTAAAAACGAAATTGACGGTATATTACTCCGCGTAGTTACGGGCTGGACACCAGACAGAATGGTGAGCATTGACCGTACTATTTTGCGTTTAATGCTGCTTGAGGGATTTTTGGAAAAAAATTTGCCGGTTAAGTCAGCAATAACAGAAGCTGTAAAACTTGCCGATGATTTCGGCACGAAAAATTCTGCAAGATTTATAAACGGAGTTATGTACAACATCGAAAAATTTTTTGAAAATGAAAATATAGAAGTAGAAGATAAAAATAATACAGATAAAAATCAAAGCTCAGACGCAGCAAGGAGTGAAGAATAATGGCGGCTGAAGTAGCTAAGCCATGGTGGCGCGAAACAATAGAGACAATATTTTGGGCTTTTGTTTTAGCGATGATAATACGGACATTTATAGTGCAGGCGTTTTGGATACCGAGCGGCTCAATGATACCGACTCTTGAAATACAAGATAGGGTTTTAGTTGCAAAATTTTGGAATTTGTTTTTTGAGCCATCGCGGGGTTCTATTTATGTTTTCAAGTATCCTGTAGACCCTGACAGAGATTTTGTAAAAAGAATTATTGCAATTCCCGGCGATATTGTAGATATTAAAAACGGCGTTGTTTATATAAACGGACAGCCTACTGACGAGCCTTATGTTAAAAATCATGACCGTTTTACAATGAGGCCGAATAGTATTTTCCCGGAAGTTCCTTTTAGAGTGCCTGAAAATAAATATTTCATGCTCGGCGACAACCGCTCAAATTCTCAGGACAGCAGATATTGGGGCTTTGCATCGCTTGATGATATGCGCGGGCCTGTGTTCTTCAGATATTGGCCGCTAACTCGGATCGGAATACCCAAATAAAAATTTATGCCTCGTACAGTTTGGTATCCCGGCCACATGGCTAAGGGGACAAGAAAATTAAATGAAATAGTTTCAAAACTTGATTTAATAGTTGAGGTCAGAGACTCAAGAGCTCCGGCTTCAACTTCATCGCCTCTTATAAAATATTTAGCAAAAATCAAGCCTGTAATTCATGTTTTATCGAGAAAAGATTTAGCCGACACGCAAAAATTAAAATTGTGGCTGGATTCGTTAAAACACACTTTCGCCGCCGATTTAAGAAAACGCGAGGGACTTTCAAATATTAAAAAAGCTGTCTTGAAATTCAAACCCTCACACCGTGAAGTCAGATTAGCTGTCGTTGGTATTCCTAACGTCGGAAAATCTTTGTTATTAAATTCATTAATCTGCAAAGCCAACGCAGGTGTCGGCAATATTCCCGGAATTACTAAGTCAGTAAGCTGGTACAAAAACGAAGGAATGTTGATTGTAGATTCGCCAGGAATTTTAGATCCTCATGCCGAAGCCGGAGCTCATTTAATTTTATCGTGGCTCGGCTGTGCTAAAGCTGAAGTTGTCGGAGGCTATGAAAACGCGGCCTTATCTTTAATAAAATTTTTGTGTGCTAACGAAATGCAAAATTTAATTCCTGTAGAAATTCAATCAGAAAATTTAGAGTCCGGCACAATTCTTGAAAACATCGGACGAAAATACGGCTGTTTAATTTCGGGAGGCCGTGTAAATTTAGAACTTGCAGGACAAAAATTTATAGAGGCTTTTTCTTCCGGAAGATTAGGTGCAGTATGTCTCGAAATGCCGGGAGAACAGCGCGCAGTAGATTTTGATATTAATATTAATAACGCCGATGGAGCAGCTGACTTTGTTCAATGATTTAATTCTTCCGTCAAAATGCAGCGGAGACGAAGCTAAAATTAATTTACAAAAATTAAAATCTTTGGGTTATATAATCGGCACTGATGAAGCAGGACGCGGCTGTCTTGCAGGGCCCGTTACAGCAGCAGCAGTAGTTTTGACTCAAGAACAGGAAGAAAAATTATTAGCAATGAAGCTGAGAGATTCAAAATTAATTTCAGCAAATTCACGCGAAAAAATTTTTGCAAAAATCCAAGAATTAGGCGTTTTATGGCGCGTCAGTCAAGGCTCTCCGGCTTTAATTGACGAAAAAAATATCTTGCGTGCCTCGCTGCTTACAATGTCGGACTGCGTGAAAAAATTAGTAAAAAAATTAAATCATTCTCCTGCCTGTATAGTCGTTGACGGAAATCAAAGAATCCCGGAATTAAATTTTAAGCAATGGATTTTAATTAAAGCCGATAAATTAATTCCCGTAGTTTCAGCGGCCTCGATAGTTGCTAAAGTTCTGCGCGACAGATTAATGAGAATTTACAATGAAAAATATCCGGCTTATAATCTTGCAAGAAATAAAGGTTACCCGACAGAATTTCATATTAACGCCGTTAAAAAATTTGGAATTACTGAAATTCATAGAAAAAGTTTCTGTAAAAAATTTTTAGAGAAAGATTAAAGTAAAAAAATGCCGTCATTAAATGTAAATGTAGATCAAAATTATAACCAGATGCAGCAAAACATCAGCACCAACGCCCGGCAGGGTCAAATTTCGACTCAGCCTCAAATTCAGCAGCCCTCGCAGATTGCCGCAAAACTTGCCGGAATTAGAACGGGTATGCTCGTTGAAGGCAGTGTGTTATCGCAAAATAATGACGGAACTTATTTAGTTCGTGTTGATGTAAACGGTGTTCCTCAGGAATTGAAAGCCCGCGCTACTATTTCGTTGATTGTCGGCGAACATTTCCGCGCTGTCTGGGACGCTTCAGGCCCTGACGGTGTTCCTGTTTTAAGATTATCTCAGGGCGAACTTTCATTTTTATCGCAAATTCCTGCGCGTGATAGAGAACTTGCTACGGCTTTATTGGCTCGCGGCCTGCCTCTTTCGAGTGAAGTTTTAGGAGCGATCCGGGACGCTTGGAGAAAATCAGGCTCACAGCCCGGCGAACTTTCTTCTTTTATAGAACTTTGGGCCCGTGATGTCCCTATGACGCTTGAAAACGCGAGTTTATTATCGCAATACGCGGCAATGAACGGCGCGGAAGCTACAGAAATGTGGGAAAAAATCCGCAAAGAATTAAAAGAAAGAACTTCAAAAGGCTCTGACCCCGTTAAGGCCTTAAAAGACATGAAAGAGGGCAGCGACGACATAGCGAAATTTTTGCAGGCTCAATCGATTTTAATGAAAAGTCCGCGCAATGAAGTTAATCCGGCTTTATTAGCGGCTCCGTTCTGGCCGGTTCTTAATGACGTTTCGCAGAACATGACCGCAAAAATTTATGTAGGACGTTCAGCCGAAGAAGACGGGCAGAAATATTGGCAGGTCGGCTTCGGGATAACAGGCTCAACTCTCGGCGAAGTCGGAGGATTAGTCGAGAGCGACGGTAAAAGCTGTAATTTAACTCTCAACGCCGAAAAGCCCGAAACTTGCAGATTAATTGAACGCCGCCGCAGAGATTTAAGAAAAGAACTTCAAGATTTAGATTTGCCTGTAGTTTTCATAGGAATTTCTCAAAAAGCCGCCGAACGCGAAAAAAATTTATTAATTGCAGGCCGCGCTCTTGACATTACAGTATAATTTTTAATGCGAATTAAGCGTGAGGAGTTAGGAGTGAAAAAATTTACTAATGGCCTTACAGGATAATAAAAAACGTGAACAGGCTGTAGCTGTCAAATATGATAATAAAAAAATGGCCGCCCCTACTGTTGTAGCTAAGGGCGAGGGTTTTATCGCGCGTAAAATTATTGAGCGTGCCGTTGAAGCTGATGTTCCTATTGTTGAAGATGCCGCGCTCGTTTCGGCTTTAATATCGCTTGAACTCGGCGAGGAGATTCCGGCGGAATTATATGAAGTTGTTGCGAGAGTTTTAGCTTGGGTTTATAAATTAGATAAAGAAAACACAGGAAAATAAAAATCTAAAGATTATCAAAATTGAGGAGATATGTTTTAATGATTTCAGTTTTAGGTTCTCAATCACAGGTAAAAATTCCTGCCTCTATTATTTCAAGCATGGGTTTGAGAGAAGGAGATAAGTTTGAAATTTTTGAAGATAACGGAATGATTAGAATGATACCCGTTGTTGTTTATCCCGAAGATTATATTTCTAAAATTAATGATGAAGTCAGTAACTTAAAAGAAAATATTAAGGCGGGCAGGCAGCCGGTTTTTAATAGCGTTGATGCTTTATTTAATTCATTAGAGGACGAATAAATGCTTGAATTAACATATTCAGAGCGTTTTCAAAAACATTATAAAAAACTTTCTGGTGATGAAAAGAATCAATTAAAGAAAAAATTAACAATATTTTCTAATAACCCTTTTCATCCATCACTGCGGACAAAACGTATTAAAGGAACTGACGAACTTTTTGAGTTCAGTGTAAATATGGACATTCGGGTCATATGGTTTTATGAAAATGATACCTTAGTTGCTTTAATTGACGTAGGACATCATGATATTCTAAAAAATTTTTGATAAAACGAGGCGAAAATAATTATGTGTATGTTCTGCAAAAATAAAATTAATTTTGAAACTACAACTAATTATGTTGTAAATTATAAAAATTCTATCATTATTATTAAAAATGTCCCGTGCCTTGAGTGCGAACAGTGCGGTGAAAAATTTTTCACGGACGATGTTGCGGAGAAACTTGAAAATATCGTTGAGTTATCAAAAAAACTTACGCAGGAAATTTCTGTGATAGATTATAAAAACGCCGCTTAACAATGACTAAGGCTCAAGAGCTTGGCAGACTCGCTGAAGACATAGCCGCCGAATATGTTTTGAGTTTAGGCTGGCAGGTTTTAGCGCGTAACGTAAAAAATCAGCACGGCGAACTCGATATTATTGCCGCCGATTTAATTTCAAAACCTCAAGAACTCGTAATAATCGAAGTACGCTGCCGGACTATCGGAAAAATTCAATCGCCTTTCGACTCAATCGGACCGAAAAAATTAAACTCTCTCGTAAAATCTTCACGCGAATTTATTGATAAAATCGAATGGAAAAATTTTTGGCGCATTGATATTATCGGCATAATCATGAAAGATAAAGAAAATAAAAACGACTGGGAGCTCGAACATATCCGCGATATTACTGCAGGGATGAACATATTATCTTAAAAAATTTTTCTTGTTGTATACTTATCAGGCAAAAAATAAAATTAAAATAAAAAAGGAGTGATTACTCTGGCTAAAGCTGTAAAAAAAGCCGCTCAGACCCGCGAGCAGATTCTTGAAGAAGCTATCGGCGACATTCGCAGCAAATTCGGAGACGGCGCGATTATGAGGCTCGGAGATCAGGCCAAGAAAAATATTGACGTTATTCCGAGCGGGATTTTGCCTCTTGATGTTGCCTTAGGCATCGGCGGCTATCCTAAAGGAAGAATCGTTGAGATTTTCGGCCCTGAAGGTTCGGGAAAAACTACGATAGCCCTGTGTGCCATTGCTGAGGCTCAAAAGGCGGGCGGCATTGCTGCATTCATAGACGCTGAACACGCTCTTGACCCGCGACTTGCTCAGACTTTGGGTGTTAATATCGAGGATTTATATTTAGCACAGCCCGACAGCGGCGAGCAGGCTCTCTATGTTTTAGATCAATTAGTTCGCACAGGAGCGGTTGATATTGTTGTTGTCGACTCTGTTGCGGCTCTGACACCTCAAGCTGAAATTGACGGACGTATCGGCGAAAGTCAATTAGGACTTCAGGCTCGTTTAATGTCGTATTCATTAAGAAGACTTGCGGCAATAATCGCTAAAACTAATTGCATCGTAGTTTTTATTAACCAGCTTCGAGCAATGATTTCGACCGGTTACGCTCCCGGACCTACTGAGACTACAACTGGCGGAAGGGCTTTGAAATTTTATTCTTCGATAAGACTCGAAGTTCGGCGCGGCAAAAAATTAGAGAAGAGCGATGTTACTATAGGCCACGAGTTATATTTGAAAGTCGTTAAAAATAAACTTGCTCCCCCTTTCAGAACTGCTCACGCGAGTTTAATTTACGGCAAAGGTATTCCGATGGGCGTAGCTGTCGTAGACATGGCCATTGACTATAACGTAATTAATAAAAAAGGCGCGTGGCTTGCTTACAAAGGCGAAACTTTAGGACAGGGCAAAGAAGCTGTAGCGAAATTTTTATCAGAAAATAAAAATCTTCAGGATGAAATTATCAAAGAAATCATGGCCGAAGTTAATAAAGGCATAGGATTTTTGCCCAATCCTGCAGACATGGCTGACGATGACGCTGTGCCTGAAGCTGAACCGCCTATTAATGACAACAGCGAAAATTTTGACGGCGATGAAATTCTCGAAATTTCAGACTCAGAATCAGAATAGAAAATTATAATTTTTTTTAATTCTCCTCCTGATGATTCGGGAGGGATTTTTTTTATAATTTATAATTAATTAAAGTGCTATAATCTCACGATTTAAGAATTTTTTATAATAAGAATAGAAAGAGATGTTAATTTTTTCACATGGCTTTATTACTCAAAACCGCTTTTGCCTTGTTTGCAGGTCTGATGATGACCCGCGCTTTCAAATATTTAGGCTTCAAATTTCCTGACGTTACTGCGTTTTTAATTGCCGGAGTTTTAGTCGGGCCTTATGTTTTAGGCCGTTTCGGCTTGGGATTTTCTTTTGCTTCAGAACTTGCTGACGTAAGCGTAATTTCAAGCGTTGCTTTAGGCTTCATAGCTTTCGACATTGGCAGCGAATTTAGAATGTCTCAATTAAAAGAATTTGGAAAGGCCGCAACTTTCATAGGAATTTTTCAGGCATTGGCCGCGACAATTTTTGTAGACGTTGCTTTAATTGCTCTCAGCGTTAAATTAGGCGGACAGGTTCTGCCCGTTCCTGCTGCAATTACTTTAGGCGCGATAGCTTCAGCTACTGCTCCGGCGGCGACTTTGATGGTCGTGCGTCAATTCAAAGCTAAAGGCCCTGTAACAAATTTATTATTGCCTATCGTTGCTCTTGATGACGCGGCAGGCTTAATAATTTTTGCAGTTTCAATCGGAGTTGCTCAAGCTATGATCGGCGGCGCGGTTAATTTTGTTTCGATAATAATTAATCCTTTAATCGAAATTATAAGCTCGTTAATTTTAGGCGCGTTAATGGGATATATTTTGACTATGCTTGAAAAATTATTTTTCTCGAATTCAAACAGACTTTCAATGACTATAGCTTTTGTTATGATGACGATCGCTCTTGCAAGACAGGAATTTAATTTCGGTCAAATTCACGTAGGATTTTCTTCGCTCCTTGTCTGCATGATGCTCGGAACAATTTTCTGCAATATGAGCGAATATTCTGCGGACATTATGCAGCGTTCTGAAAAATGGTCAGCACCTCTTTACGCAGTATTTTTCGTTTTATCCGGCGCGGAGCTTGAACTTTCAGTCTTTCAATATCCTTTCGTAATTATAACGGGAATTGTTTACATTCTTACGCGCTGTGCAGGAAAATATTTCGGCGCATTAATAAG
This sequence comes from uncultured Fretibacterium sp., assembly GCA_947168585.1. GTDB lineage: Bacteria > Synergistota > Synergistia > Synergistales > Aminobacteriaceae > JAFUXM01. Next base: position 5,782 of record CAMVMK010000004.1, on the reverse strand, counting down.
TTCTTCTATTATGAAATGTTCCGATAACGTTAAAAAATATTTAGGAATTACTTTATTCCCTCAGGCCGGAGTTGCTCTCGGAATGGTAGTCAGTTCTCAAAGTTTAGGCACTGAAATGGGCGGACTTATCCGCAATATAGTTTTATTCAGTGTTTTAGTTTATGAATTAGTCGGGCCTATGCTCACACGAAACGCTTTAATGAAAGCCGGAGAAATTGAACCAGGTCAGCCTGAACACGTCAACAGAGCGAGATTTTCATTAATTAAACATAGATAAAAGATTAGGGGGTTAGGAGTGAGTTTTTTTAGTTTCTACTTTTTAACTCCTACTTTCTTTTAATATAAAGGAGTGTAAAAAAATGAAAAAATTAATATTAACGTTTACGCTGCTTTTTTTACTTGTGCAGCCGGTTTTCGCGTCAGAACAGCTGAAACTTACGAAAGTTACAGTTTTAAGCCGTCATAATATCCGCTCGCCTATATCGGATAAAAATTCAGTTTTAGGAAAGATCACGCCTCACGAGTGGTTTAATTGGACTTCACGTCCGTCTGAACTTTCTAGGCGCGGAGCATTATTAGAGACGATAATGGGACAATATTTCCGTTTAAGGCTTGAGAGTGAGGGATTATTTCCGGAAAATTATATTCCTGAAGCCGGAGCAGTTCGTTTTTACGCTAACGGTCTGCAAAGAACACAGGCAACGGCGCGTTATTTTTCAGCCGGTCTCTTACCAGTCGCCCAAGTCCCTATTGAACGTCATGTAAAATATAACGAGTACGACAATAAATTTTTGGCTCAGCTTTATTTTTTCAACGATAAATATGCGGAGGCTCTTAAATCCGAAATTTTTAAGAATTACGGTGAAAATCTTTCCGTATACCGTGAAAAACTTCGCGAGCCTGTAAATTTAATGCTTAAAATTTTAGATGTTCCGAAAAATTCGCCTTATGCAAACGATATTTTGAACGATGAAATAAAATTAGTTTTAGAATATCAGAAAGGACTTTCAATTTCAGGAGCAATCAGGCACGCTGTTACTCTTTCAGACGCTTTAGTGCTTCAATATTACGAAGAGCCTGACGACTTAAAAGCATCTTTCGGCCATGAATTAAGTTTTGATGACTGGAAAAAAATCGGAAGCGTTTTAGGTTCATATGAAGAAATTTTATGCGAATCTCCTTTATTTTCTATAAACGGAGCTAACCCGATGTTAAAAGAAATATATTCGGAACTTAAGAACAACAGCAGGAAATTTTCATATTTATGCGGGCACGATACAACTATCGCAACGTTTCTTGCCGCTCTTGACGTAAAAGATTACACTCTGCCCAACGCCGTCGAACCTAAAACTCCGATCGGAGTAAAAGTTGTGTTTGAACGTTTTGAAAATAAAACCGGAGAGGCTTTTTATAAAATTAATCTCGTGTATCAAAGCGTAGAACAGTTGAGAAAAATTCAGCCGTTATCTTTAGAAAATCCGCCGATGATAGTGCCTTTATATTTCAAAGGACTTGAAATTGACGAGCAGGGAATGATTAAAGAAGAAAAACTTTTAGAGCATTTCAAAAATAAAATCGATGCTTTTGACGAATTAAAAAATATTTTCCCTGAAGAAAAAGAAGAATTAGATAACGCTGCTTAATGCAGTTAGAGTTAGAAGTGAGGGGTTAGGAGTTAGGCGTGAAAAAACTCCTAACTTAAATATATTGTTCGACTTGGTCGTGAATTACAACCATGTTATTAAAATCTTCAATTCTCGGACGTTCGACCATAACGGGCTCTTGAACGTGGACATATTGATTTTCAACACGGCGCGTTACTGAGCCTCTTTCGAGCCTGCGGACAGACCCGCTTGTATCGCTGATTATATTTGTCTGTACTACGCGCATTTTTAATTCCTCCGTGAATTATTTACTTTTTAATAAGCACTGCGATAATATTTTATACTAAAAGCACTTAAAAAATAAAGTTAGGAGTTATGACTTAAAAAAACTCCTCACTGTTTTTATAAAATTCCCTGAGCAATTTTCGTAAAGAAATTTATCATAGGTTCGGCGTAAAGTCCGTAGAGCCATGAGCCTACAGCAAGAACTCCCAACGGAATTAACATTTGAAGACCGGGATCTTTCACGCCCTTGTTAGCGGTTTTGAAATCAAAATTTTTTCCGGGCATTATGAAAATGCTGAAAATCGAAAAAACATACAGCACCGTCAATACTGCCGAAATTGCAAGCATAGCTATCCCGATATATCCTAAGGGCGCGCAGGCCGCTCCGGCAGTTCCAAGCTGCCATTTTCCCATAAATCCTGCTGACGGAGGAAGACCGCAGAGAGCAAGACCCGAAATTAAAAACGCAAGAAAAGTTTTCGGCATTCCGTGCCCTATTCCGCGCATATCGAATAAATATTCGCGTTTAGTCTGGCATAAAATCGCTCCTGCACAGAAAAATAAATTTATCTTCATTACCGCGTGCCCGCCCATGTGAGTTAATGCCCCCGCAAGTCCTTCGGGCGTTAATAATAAAACTCCTAATAAAATATATGAAAGCTGGCTTATAGTCGAGTAAGCAAATCTGCGTTTCAAGTGCTGCGTTGCAAGTGCCATAGATGAACCGTAAATTATAGTAATGCAGACAAGAGCAAAAGCCGTCCATTGCGCCCAAGTTCCTGCAAGAGATTCTGGCTCGAAAACGTACCACGTTAAGCGTATTATCGCAAAAATTCCGGCCTTAACTACCGCAACAGCGTGCAATAAAGCTGTAACCGGCGTGGGAGCGACTGAAGCGCTCGGGAGCCATCCGTGAAAAGGAAAAACAGCAGCCTTGACCCCGAAGCCCAAAAATCCTAAAAACCAAGCGCATAAATATAAATTTCCCGGCTCATTAGGCCAGACTCCGAGCGTTCCGCCTAACATGAAAATTTCTCCTCCGCCCTGCGACATTGCATAAGTCAACGCTATGAAAGCACACGCCGCTCCGCCTACAGAATAAATTAAATATTTCCGCCCCGCATAACGTCCGCGCCCGTCCATTTCGTGCATTACTAAAGGCAAAGTCGTAAGCGTCATAATTTCGTAAAATAAATAAAGCGTCAATAAATCCGAAGCAAGCGCAATTCCCGCTACAACTCCGTAAGTCGAAACAAACCAGCCGAAAAATGAAGTTTCTCTATGTTCGTGGCTCATATACTCAAAGGCATATAAAGTCGTCAACGGCCATAAAACCGCAATTAAAACTGAAAAAACTATTCCAAGCCCGTCAAGTTTTAAGGCGAATGCAGCACGCTCGGAAAGTCTGAAAAGAGTCAAAGTCCCGGACGGCGGATAAATAATTAACAGAGCAATTATTAACGAATTAAAAATCACAGCGGCTTCAATAAAAATATTGCGGAATTTTTTATTAGGAAATTTCAAAGCCGGTATCATTAAAGCCGCAATCGCAGGAATTAAAATCGGAAATAATAAAAATTTTTCGTTCATGGCCTTATTTTATAAAGTTTTAATTATTAATACAGATAAAACTGCTCCTACAGCGATAACGGACAGCATGATTATAAAAGCAAATTGAGTTATTTTATTGTTCGCTGCTTTAATTTCCGCTTTCATTTCTGAAAGAGCAGCTTTAACATCCGCCGTTAAAAATTCAATCTGCATAGAATTGCGTTCGCGTTCGATTAAATTCTTCATTTTTTCTTCTCTGTAACGCTGGTCAACATCGTAAAAATCTTTATAAATACATTCGCGTTCCATTTTAATTTTCGTTCCTCCTTTTATGAATTAAATAAAATTTTCGGGATAAATAAATTATACATTAAAATAATTCTAATTTTTTTCACATAGAGGCGCGATAATAATTAAGTCTAAAAAAATTTTTTTGAGGAGGTAAATTATTAATGAAAACTTTGCGGATAATTTTAACTTGGTTTTTTATAATCATTTTTTTATTTTCATTTTTAAGTTCAGTTAAGGAGTCTTTTGCTATGACAGCTAACGAAAGTATTAATAATTTTGCTTTCAACGCCGCTAAAGTTTTACGCGAAAATTCAAATTCAGGAGAATATTTTTTCTCGCCTTACAGTATCCTCTCGGCCTTTGGAATGGCTTACGCAGGAGCTGAAGGAAACACAGCCCGCGAAATTGAAGAAACTTTAGGCTTCAGCAAAGATTTTCACTCGGAACTCGGAAATTTCATGAAAGAAATCGAAGAGCATGAGGCTTTTAACACTGCTAACCGTGTCTGGCTCCGCGAGGGCTTGAAGCTCAAAGATGTTTACAAAGATATTTTGCTCATGAATTACGGCAGCACAGCTAAAGAATTAAACTTCAAAAACGACACCGAAAATTCACGGAAAATAATTAATAAATGGGTCAGCGATAAAACTAACGCTAAAATTCCGGAATTACTAGCACAGCTTGAGCCTATGACTCAAATGATTTTAACGAACGCTGTTTATTTTAATTCAGCTTGGGAATCGAAATTCAACAAAAAAAATACTTCAAAGGAAAAATTTTATCCCGGCGGCTGTTTAGTTACAGAAGTCGACATGATGAAAAAACACAGCGATTTTCTTTACGCCGAAAAAGACGGAAATCAAATTATTAAAATCCCTTACGAAGATCCGAGATTTTCAATGATAGTTTTTCTTCCGCCGGCTGTCATAGGCTACGCAGGGACTTTAGTACCGAAAGGCGCGAAATTTTTTGACCTTAACGCCGAAGTTTTTAACGATTTAGTTTCGTCAATGCGCGAATATAACGTAGATTTATGGCTTCCGAAATTTAAGGTCGAGAAACGTTACGAACTTAAAGAACTTTTTGACTCGCTCGGAGTTAAATTAGCTTTCTCTGATTTCGCTGATTTTTCCGGAATGACTGACGATGAAAAATTAAAAATCGATGCAGTTATTCATCAGACTTTCATTGACGTTGACGAAGAAAAAACCGAAGCCGCCGCCGCTACCGCGATTATCATGGTAAAAGCTACAGCTATGCCGATGGATAGAAAACCTACAGCAGTTTTTCATGCCGACAGACCCTTTGAATATTTTATCGTTGACGATTACACAAACACCATTTTATTCGCAGGCCGTCAAACGTTTGAATAAGCAGGAATGAGGAATGAAAAAAATCTTTTCACCCCTCACTCCTAACTCCTCACTCCTAACTGCTTTTCTCTCCGTAGTCTTTAACGTCCCATTCCATATCGAAATTTCTAATAGGCGTTAAATCTTCCTGATGAGTTTCTTCCTCTTGAGTTACGTCAAGATGTTCTAATGAAGCCCTGATAACTTCCTCTAAGTTTTGATCTTTTTGAGCGTCAAGTCCTACCCAAACATGAAAAGCTACGCCGATAGTCGTCCAGATAATTAATAAAATATATGACTCTTGGCTGAGTGAAATATTCAAGCCCTCAATCGGAACGAATAAAAGCAGTGCCATAGTCCCCGACAATGCCGCGCCTATCGCTCCTAAAATTGCTATATCTTTGCGTTTCTCCTGAATAGCGTACTTACAGGCCGCCATGCAGGTATAAGCAAAACCGACCGCGCCGCCTATCGAAGCCATATCGAAAACCCAAGTTAATACCGAACGGCCGAGCAGTGAAGTTGCAAGCGATATAACGACGCAGAAAATTCCGGCATTTATAGGCATGTCGTTTTCGTTGAGTTCTTCAAACCATTTCGGGATCATTCCGTCGCGCGCCATAGCGAATAAAAGTCTCGAAGTCGCCGTGTAAAATCCTACGATACCCGTAAGCATTGCCGCTATTACTGATAAAAATA